>CADBON010000064.1 GCA_902796315.1 Oscillospiraceae bacterium
CACCGGGTGCGGCTATGACGGCGTCGCCCGCGAGATCACGATCCTGTAAAAACGGGCGTTCAAAAGAAGAAAAGAGAGGAAGAACACCATGCAAAAGAAACTGGTCGCTGCCAATATCGGCATGAAGTTCGGGATGTCGCATATCGAGGGCGCCCTGCAATACGGCGCCGAGATCGGCGCGATCTGCGATAGCGACGCCGAAAACCTGCGCTTTGCGGGCGAGCGGTATTCCATTCCGCCGCAGCGTTGGCACACCGACTACCGCGATATTCTGAACGACGACGCGATCGATATCGTCACGGTCGCCGTGCCCGACCAACTGCACAAACAGTTGTCGTGCGACCTGCTGCGGGCGGGCAAAAACGTGCTGTGCGAAAAGCCGCTGGCGCTCACCCGTGAGGATTTGATGGCAATCATCAACGCCGCGGACGCCTCCGCGGGCAAGTTTATGGTGGGGCAGATCTGCCGCTTCACCCCCGCGTTTGAAAAGGCGAAAGAACTCATCGACGCGGGCACGCTCGGCGAGATCTATTTTGCCGAAAGCGAATACGCCCACGACTATATGGACCTTGTGGACACCTGGCGCGCGGACCCGCTGCGCCACGGCGTGATCGGCGGCGGCTGTCACGCGGTCGATCTGCTGCGCTGGCTGGTCGGCGACCCGCAGGAGGTTTTCGCTTACGGCACCCACAAGCTGCTGCCCGGCGTCGCCTATGACGACGCGACCGTCGCCGTGATGAAATTCGGCGACAACGTGATGGGCAAGGTGTTCGTTTCGACCGGCTGCAAGCGCGACTACACCATGCGCACCGTCCTGTACGGCACCAAGGGCACGCTGATCTGCGACAATACTTCGCCGACCATGACCCTGTTCACGACCGACGAAACCGGCCACACCCAACCCGCCGAAACGGTCGCGGTCGAGGTCAACAACCACAACGCCGCGCGGGAGTTCGCGGTGTTTGCCGACGCCGTGCTGAACGACAAGCCCGTCGCCACCGACGCGCGCGAGGGCGCCAGGACCGTGGCGGTCTGTCTGGCGATCATTGAATCGTCGCAAACGGGCAAACCCGTCGCGCCGGATTACAATTTTTAACGTTTTGAACGCGGCGCGTTTCGGTTGCAAACGCGCCGCGTTTATGATACTATGAAAGAAAAAGGACAGGAGAACGTTATGAAACAGGAGTATTGCGGAATGCCGATGCGCTTTGCCCACACGGGCGTAACGCAGTTTGCGCCCGAGAATACGCTCGAGGCGTTTCAGAAGGCCGCCGAACTCGGCTGTGAAGGGATCGAACTGGATATCCAGCTCAGCGGCGACGGTGAGATCATCGTCACCCACAACGGCGATCTGGGGTACATGACCTTTGAAGAAAATCGCGGCGTGCTTCAGGAGATGACCGCCGCGCAGATCAAGCAGGTGCCCATTCCCTACCGCAACGCGCTGAAACTGAAATACCCGCCCATCCCCTGGACCGAACACGCGGGCGGCCGCCGCATGATCGTGCCGCCCGATTACCACGAGGACCGCGTCACGCACCTGATCACCTTCCCCGAGTTTGACGCGTGGCTGGCGACCGTGCCGTACGAACTGACCGTCGAGGTCGAATTCAAGCGCATGGGGATGTGCCCCCGTATGGATGAGATTTTGAAAAATTCGCCCAACGTGTCGCGCTACATCCTCTTCTCCGGCAATTGGGACGTGCTGGAGGAGATGCAGGACCATTACCGCGCCAACGGCAAACCGGAAGGACTGCGACTGGGCGCCAATATCCGCTTCCTCAACGAGCGGACGATGGACTTTGTGCGCCGCGCCGATCTGTGGGAGGTCGGGCTCAACAACGAGGCGTTCACAAAGGCCGACGTCGAGATGCTTGCCGAAATGGGGATCAAGGTCTTTTCCAATCTGGGCGACTATCCCGAATGGTGGGAACAGATCTGCGAAATGGGCGTCACCGGCTTCAAGACCAATTACCCCGACGCCTATACCGAGTGGTGGAATAGCACACGTTCATAATATCGAATACGATTATGGAAAGGGGAAAGGCAAATGGAAAACCACGTTGACAACGCAGTTCTGCTTTACGACCCGATCTTTGCCAACAAACCGCCCGAGGGGTGGGCGGACAGCAAAAAGGGCGGTTTTTTCGGAAAGGCCTCGACGAAAAAGACGATCTTTGTTTTGTTTCTTGTCATATCGATCGCTTTTTCGCTGCTGCTCAGTTTTCATTCGCTGAGCAAGAAAAAATACAGTTACGACACGGTCGACGCGGGCCTGCGGCTGAGCGAATTCAACGGGACCGACAAAGATACGATCCTCTCCGTGGATTATTTCGTCGGTGAAGACGGGAGCAAAGACCGCACGAAACCGATCCGTTCGGTACGCAGCTATGCGATCACGTGCAATGAAACAATCGACTTTATCTTTATCGGCAAAGAGGTCACGGAACTGGAAGAGAACTGCTTTTATTACTGCACCGATCTGAAGGCCGTTTTTGTCGACCCGGAAAACCCGCAATACGCCTCCGTCGACGGCGTTCTTTACAGCAAAGATATGACGAGGATCCTTCTTTGCCCCATCAAAAACAGCGAATACCGCACCGCCCTTGCGCTCGGCGTTGCGGCGCCCGCGGACGAGGATGCCTGCGCCGAATTCACTGAAAAAACAAAAGACTTTTTCCCGAGCGACGACGAGGATATGAGCGAAACGGTCAAAAACGCGCTGGCAAAAAGCGGCGCATTGTATGAGATCCCCGCCACCGTGAAAGACGTCGGCGATTTCTGTTTCAGTTATTGTGACCGGCTTACGGAGATCGGCATTCCCGACGGCGTCAAAACGATCGGTGATATGGCTTTTTTCAAATGCAAGGCACTTGCAAGCATTTCCCTGCCCGACGGGCTCGAGAGCATCGGCTCCGACGCCCTCTCTTACTGTGAAGCGCTTTCGTATATCTACGTTCCGGCGTCCGTAAAAACGATAGGACACCACGCCTTTTTCGGCTGTATGGGGGTCGACGCCGTATATCTCGGCGCACCGGATAAGGATTCCGTTCAAACCGGCGAAAGCTGGCTCCCCAAGCAGAGCACAAGATCCCTGAAAACGGTAGATGCCGTTTACGGAGCGGAAAGGAAGGTCGGTTAATATGTCAAAGGTCAAAAACTTTTTTGCCGACGTGAAAGAGCATTGGTCTGTTCCCGATTCTTCCAAGGGCAGGTTCGTTCCGTATAAAGAATACCTGACGATCTTCACCGGCGTCGCCATGAACTACGGCGTGCAGTCGCCGCTGAAATATCTTTCGTTTGCGGCATCCTGCTACCTGATCATGTATCACTACCGGCTGCCCTACGTCGCGTTTTCCATTATCGCTTTGATCGGCATGCCCCTTTCGTATCTGTGGAGCATTCTCGGCTGGGTCGTGAAAGACAATCTCGGCATTCTTGAAAAAAAGACCGAGAGGAAGTATCTGATCACGTACGGTTCGATCGCCGTTGTCGGTTTGCTGTTCTTGATTTTCGACCTTTCAAAAATAATGCCGGCGGGGCTGACGGTGCGTCTTGACGCGCTGTCCGGCATCAACGCCATGAGTTTTTTCAAAATCATCGGCGTTCAGCTTTTTATCAATGCGTACGGCGGTCTGCGCGATATTCTGTGGCGCAAAAAACTGGTGCCCAAATACGGCAGATACAAATATTCGCTGTTTGCCAATTATTTTCAAAAATGCATTGTGATCGTGCTGCTCGGCTGGCTGCCCATCAATGAAAGGCAGATGCCCGACGTCAATCAGCGGCTTTGGGTCGCCTATCTCTTGTTCTCGCTGTTCACCATGTTTGATTTCGGCAACGTGATCGAGAACTGCACGCAGACCATCAGCCCCAACCCGCAGGAACGGCTGTGGGTCAGGACGTGGCCGGTCAAGATCTCGCATTTGCTTGAAAACGTTTTCACGCTGATCATTCCGCTGATCGGCATCGCTTTTGACGATATCCGCCTTTACCGGTACGTTTTGCCCGCGGTGTTTATCGTGCTCGGCGCTCTGACGCTTGTCGCCACGCGCGGCATCAAAGAAAGGATCCCCCAGCCCCCGCTTGAAAAGAAACAAAAGGTATCGTTCTGGTACGGCGTTTCGCAGGTCATGCGCAACAAATACCGCTGGCTCAATATGTTCTCGTCGCTTATCGACTCGCTCGGCAACGGCGCGCTTACCACGTTTAATATCGTCTTCTTTTTCTCCATGCGTCTGTACACGCAGGGCATTCTTTACGGCATCATGAAACTGCTCAACAGCTTCAGAACAACGCCGCTGAGCTTTGCCGCGCCCTATTTCATCAGAAAGTTTTCTTACAGAACGCTGAAGATCTTCAAACAGATTTGCCACGTGGTCCGCTGCGTTATGATCATCGGCGCGGTTTACTTCCTGAAAGACAGGCAGGAACTGTGCGGATGGGTCATATTTACGATCGAATTCTTTGTGTACGCCTTCATTACCGTGTGCGACGTGGCGGAAAGCGATATGAATATCCGGCTGCGCGATTATCAGATGTACCTTTCAGGGGAGCGTCTGGAATCCTTTGCCGACGTTTTCGGGTGGTTTATCAAACCCATTACGACGGTCGTCGGTCTTGTGATTCCTCTGATCGTGCTCAGATACGGTTTCAATTCCAACTGGGACGTGCTGTTTATTGACCAGTCACGTTTCGGCATTATTGCCGTTCCGATCATCTTTGACCTGGTGGGTCACGCGCTTATGATTTTCCCCTATCTTTTCTGGGATTACAACAACGCGAAACACAATTACGTGATGGAGGTTCTCAAGCAGAGAGAACGGCTTGCATACGAGGGGTATTTCCCGGCGGAATACGAAGGCGGGCTTACCTTTATGGAGGCGGAGGATATTAAAAATTCAATTCCTTCCAATTTTGAGGAGTTGCTTGAAAAACGAGACGCGGAAAAAGCAGCCGCGGAAGCTTGAACGGCACAATGATCCCATCGAACTGATGCGTTCGAAAAAAATAACAGCGGTGATTTGCAAGGCAAATCACCGCTGTTTTGCGTGTGGGGTCACGGCACGTAGACGGCGCCGGGGGTATAGAACAGGTGGTAGGGGTCGTCGACGCCCTCCAGATAGATTTCCGGCCTCACGCCGGGGCCGATGGGCGCGTAGGCGCTGCCGTCAGGGGCGAGGATCAGTTCGGCCATGCCCGCGTAGACGTAGACGAGTTCTTCGCCGCGGTGTTCGTTCAGGATTTTTTCGTAGGTCGAAAACCACGGCGCGCCGAACGCGGGGGTGTCGTAGATTTGGCCGTTCTCTTTAACGAGGGTGACGATCGCGATCAGTTCGTCGCCGTTATAGACGAGGTAATCGCGGAAGTTTTGCCGCCATTCAAGGCGCTCGCCCTCCACCCCGCTGTAACTGACGTGGCCGTACCCTTTTTCGGAGATGCGGAGTTTGTCGGTGGGCACGCCGCTCGCCGCAAGCGAGGTCGTGAGGTGGGCGCCGTTTTGGGCGAAGTAGGCGGCGGCCTCTTCGTCGGTCAGCGGTTCGCCGGTAGTGACGATCTCGGTCAGCCGCTCGCCCGTTGCGGGGTCGAACGGCAGTGCGGGCACGGCGAAATAGCCGACGCCGCCGGACGGGTCGCCGTAGTTTCCCACGTCGGGGGAGGTGGTGTCGTTCGACGCGGGCACGGTCGGTTCGTTTACGGTCGGCTCGGCGCTGTCGGCGCCGTTATTGGCGGGCGGTACGGTCGTGTCGGCGGGCGGCGGCAGGGTCGTGTCGGTCGCGGAGGGCTGACTGCTGTCGATTGGCTTCGGGTTTGTCAACAGGCCGCTTTTCCATACGACAGCGGCGGCGAGCGCCACGGCGCAGACGCACGTCAGCGGGATCACCGTCCGTTTGACGGCGGCTGTTTTCTGTTTGCGGAAGGCGGCTTTTACGGCCGCGCAATCGTTTGCGGCGTCGATAAAACCGGCGTCGATGCACGAAAGCGCGTCGTACAGCGTTCCGGTATTCATAAGCGTTCCTCCTTCAAATAGGATTTCAGTTTTTTGCGCGTGCGCATCAGGATCGTTCGGACGTAATCGGCTTTGACGCCGTATTTTTCTCCGATCTCGGCGGGGTCTTCCAGATAATAGTAGCGCCGCACAAAAACGCCGCGGTCGCGCTCGTTCAGCGTGCGCAGAAAGGCGTTCAGCGCCGCCGCGAGGGGTTCGCCGCCCTGCGCATAGGCGGGCGGGATCGCGGACGCCAGTTCTTCGGACAGAATGGACGCCCTGTCGACAAGGGTGTCCGGCTCGACGGAAAAGAGGCGCGCCAACACAAGGACCGTTTTATAGTCGGGGCGGCTTTTGCCCGTCTCCCACTTGGAGATCAGATCGCGCGAGACAAAGAGTTTTTCGGCGAGCGCCTCCTGCGTGAGGCCCGCCTGCGTGCGCAGTTTTGCGATTTGTTGACCGGTCTGCATGGTTTTCCACCTCCGCTGCACCTCTATTGTAGCGCCGTGCCGCCGAATACGCAAGGGAAAGAACGTATCACGTTTCGACACGGCGACCTGCAACAAAAAACAGCCGCTTGCGCGGCTGTTTGGGTTCGTTGAGGGGGATTGGGCACATTAATCAAATGTAAATCCTTTATCGTTTGGGCTTTTTAAACGTGACTCTTTTGGCGGCTGTGGATTTTTTATGATAATGATCATCATCACAATGAAAAAGATCGGCAGTATCACGATCATAGAATACCTGATAACCCTTGCAAAATAATCACGCAGCGGTTGTTTATAAACAACTGTACCGTCGCTGTTTTTAACTTTTAATCTTTCCAAAAAAGACGTGTCCCATGAATACGTTTCCTTATTCTGGGCGGTAAATGAAGTTGTTTTTGCAAGTTCTTTATACAACTGCATTCTTGTGGGGTTCACGATTCGCTCATTCAGAATTGTTCCGTTTGAATCCATTGTAATAACGGCACCTTCTGTAGCGATAGATAACGTGTCATCTGAATCGACGGTGAAGAACATACTCCTCGCCTTTATCGGTCCAAATACAGCCACCAACTCGTCGCCCTTATATTTTTCGATGTTCAAATCGCGTCCAACGTACATATATCCCTTTGTGTCAACACCGAAACCCGAAAAGGTGGATGCTGCGTAACCGGTATTCGCAGAAACAGAAATAAAAATAAGAAAAGGCATTAGTATCGCCATAGAAATGTAGACTGATACAGGTAGTTTTTTAATCAATTTCGTCACCCCCGATATATTGGAATAATTATGTTTACTCGCCCCTTTATTGCGACTGCGGGAATGAGGGTTGTTGGGGCGTGCGCTTTTTGCCTGTTACGAGTAGTTTGACCGAACAGCCGAACACCGCCGCAGAAAGCAGCAGCATAACGATGGACAGTTTTTCAGCATATTCGTACACAAACTGCCGGCTCTTCTGTTCCGCATTCGGAGAGGTCAGCAGCACTTTCTTGTCAGTTCGTAAACTAACCGCCTGCAACGGCGAAGCGGTGTCAACGGGGGCGGAATTGGTGCTGAAATAAACGATTTCCCCCTCGGAAAGCGCGAGCCGGTCAGAGGTGTCCGACCAAAAGACGAAGATATACGGCTTGTACTCTTTCGTGAAAATCTTGTAACCGTCGTCCGTCTGTTCACACGAAACAACGGTTGCGGACAATTCCCCGGCTTGCGCTGCAGAAAGTTTCTTGTCGTTGTTCACCCGCTGTGTCATAGCCATAAAAAAGAACAGAGCAGCAAACGACAAGACCGCGAGCACCCAAAGAACGACCTTCACCGAACGTCTGCGTTTGGCAGCAGCAGAATCCTGCGGGCTGACGGCGTCGACGCCCGCATACGCGGGGGAAAGCGGCGCGGCGGGCGTCTTTTGCTGACGGAGCCGCAAGGCAAGCACAAGGCACACTACGGCGCCGATGGCCAGCAAAGGCACCAGCCGCTGCGCTATCGCTTTCAGGATCAGGTCGCCGCCGGAATTGGTGGCTTTGTATGCCTTCATATACTCGTCAAGGGTCAACAATTCCCTGCCGCCGTACGACAGAGCGCAAACTTCCACCATTTCGGAAGGGGCTATGCTGTTGGCAGCGGCAGCGCGAATCCAAAGGGTAATCTCGTCGCCCGTTTTCAACTGCTGCACTGCATTTTGAACCGCGTCCGACGAATGCAAGCGATTGACGAAAAACGTCCGTTCCTCATTTTGGAGGGTTATGTAACTGCCCACCTCGTTGGAAGAAACCGTTCGTACCGTCGACGTAATCGAAACGGTATTGGAAGAAGACAAACTTTGATTGTTATCGAGTTCAACTGCAACAATCCCGGCTAAAACTGCCGCGACAACACAAACGGCAAAAAGAATCAGCAAAAGACGGAATCGGTTTTGTTTATTGTTCATCATCATTCCCCTTTCAAGAAAAGGCCGGTAACGAGATTGAGAAGCCGCCGCTATTGATATATTTTTTCATCTTCGCCACCTACGTATAGAACTTTTATGGGTTTCAACTTTCGCATCTATATAGTATCAAGGTTATCAGCGCTTGTCAAATAGAAATCATATACCAAACAGCATCGGCCGATTATAAAAACTGCGAGAGCGCCTTCTTTACGAAGGGGCTCTCGCAAGCAATTGTTTCTGTTCGGCGAGGGGAGAACACAGGCGGTCAGTTCTCTTCCATCTCGTAGTACTCTTTGGTTTCGTTGATGTCGTTCACGGGCGGTTTCAGTCCCTCGATGGTCACGCCCGTCTTTTGGGAATAGTCCCACAGCGCGGCGTGAATGGCCTGCTCCGCCAGCAGCGAGCAGTGGATCTTCACCTTGGGCAGGCCGTCCAGTGCTTCGGCGACGGCCTTGTTGGTGACCTGCATCGCCTCGGCGATCGTGCGGTCGCGCACAAGTTCCGTGGCCATGCTGCTGGTCGCCACGGCGGCGCCGCAGCCGAAGGTCTTGAACTTGGCGTCCCGGATGACGCCCTCGTCGTCGATGTCAAGGTACATCCGCATAATATCGCCGCAGACGGCGTTCCCGACCGTGCCCACGCCGTCGGCGTTCTCGATCTCGCCCACGTTGCGCGGGTGCATGAAATGGTCCATCACTTTTTCCGAATATTCCGTAACCTGGCTCATTTGGAGGCCTCCTGTTTCTTGATAAAATCTTCATACAGCGGCGACATGCTCCGCAGGCGTTCCACGATGGTCTTCAGCACGCCGACGGTGGTATCGACGTCGGCGCGGGTGGTCTCCTCCGACAGCGTCAGCCGCAGCGAACCGTGCGCGATCTCGTGCGGCAGGCCGATGGCGAGCAGCACGTGCGAGGGGTCGAGCGAGCCGGACGTGCACGCCGAACCGCTGGAGGCGCACACGCCGCTCTGGTCGAGCAGGATGAGCAGCGATTCGCCCTCGATGAACCGAAAACTGAAGTTGACGTTGTTCGGCAGGCGGTTTTTGCGGTCGCCATTCAGGGTCGCGTACGGGATCTCGCGTTCAATGCCGGCGATCAGTTCGTCGCGCAGCGCCGTTTCGTAAGCGGCGCGTTCCGCCAGCGTGGCGGCGGCGAGTTCGGTCGCCTTGGCAAGACCGATAATGCCCGGCACGTTGGTCGTTCCGGCGCGTTTGCCGCGCTCCTGCGCGCCGCCGTGCAGCAGCGGTTCGATCTTCACGCCCGCGCGGACGTACAAAAACCCCACGCCTTTGGGCGCGTTGATCTTGTGCCCGCTGACGCTCATCAGGTCGATGTTCATCGCGTTGACGTCGATGGGCACGTGCCCGTAGGCCTGCACGGCGTCGGTGTGGAACAGCACGCCGTGGTCGTGCGCGATCTTGCCCAGTTCCTTGATCGGCTCGATCGTGCCGATCTCGTTGTTGGCGAACATGACGGAGATGAGGACGGTGTCGGGGCGGATAGCCGCTTCGAGCGCGGCGGGGTCGACAAGGCCGCTGCGGTCCACGTCGAGGTAGGTGACGTCATAGCCGAGTTTTTCGAGATAGCCGCAGGTGTGCAGGACGGCGTGGTGCTCGATCTTGGTGGTGACGATATGTTTGCCTTTTTCGCGCAGGGCGAACGCGACGCCCTTCAGCGCCCAGTTGTCGGACTCGGTGCCGCCGGAGGTGAAATAGATCTCTTTGGGCGAGGCGCCGATGAAATCGGCGACGGTTTTGCGCGCGGTCTCCACCGCGCCGGCGATATGCCCGGCAAAGGAATGCGCGCTGGACGGGTTGCCGTACTGCTCTTCCCAATACGGGCGCATGGCGGCCGTTACCTCGGGCTTGACGCGCGTCGTGGCGGCGTTATCCAGATAAATTGTTTTCTCCATTCTTGTGTACTCCTTTTACCCACAAATTTAGTGGGTAATTGAAGTATACCAGTCTATACCCATTTTGTCAATAGGTTTGTCTTGCTTTTTTGCCCGGCGTTTGGTATACTGAAAGACGGAAACCGACGCAAAGTGAGGCGAAAGCATGATTGTTTCGACCAAAGGGCGCTACGCCCTGCGCGTGATGATCGACATCGCGCAGCACAAAGAGGACGGGTATATCCCCCTGAACGAGATCGCCGCCCGGCAGGGCATCTCCGAAAAATATTTGGAATCCATTTTGAAGACGATGGTGCAAAACCGTCTGGTGACCGGCGTGCGCGGCAAAAACGGCGGCTATAAACTGACGCGGCCGCCCGCCCAGATCACCGCGTGGGACGTCATTTCGGTCACCGAGAGCGAGTTGAGCGTCGTGGCGTGCCTGAGCCCCGGCGCCGAGGCGTGCGAACGGGCGCCGCAGTGCGTGACCCTGCCCATGTGGCGCGAATTCAACGAGATGCTGAAATCATTTTTTCAGACCTACACGATAGACGACCTGGTCAACGGCAAACAGCCGGTGTAAAACCAAAAGAAAGCGCCGCAGAAACGATCGTTTCTGCGGCGCTTTTTGCGTCTTTTTATTCCGCGAACAGCGCGGTGGAATAGTAGCGGTCGCCGCTGTCGGGCAACAGGGTCACGATGGTTTTGCCCGCGTTCTCGGGTTTGGCGGCCAACTGCAGCGCCGCCCACAGCGCCGCGCCGGAGGAGATGCCCGTCGACAGGCCCTCGGACCGGGTGAGCAGTTTGGAGGTTTCGAACGCATCTTCATTGGCGACCGTGATGACGCCGTCATAGATGCCGGTGTTCAGCACGTCGGGCACAAAGCCCGCGCCGATGCCCTGGATCTTGTGCGCGCCGGGCGTGCCCTGCGACAGGACCGGCGAAGTGGCGGGCTCCACGGCGTAGACCTTGACGGCCGGGTTTTGGCTTTTCAGGTACTCGCCGACGCCGGTGACGGTGCCGCCCGTGCCGACGCCCGCGACGAAGATATCCACCTTGCCGTCGGTGTCGCGCCAGATCTCGGGGCCGGTCGTCTCGCGGTGTGCTTTCGGGTTGACGGGGTTGACGAACTGGCCGGGGATGAAACTGCCGGGCGTCTGCGCGGCGAGCTCTTCGGCCTTGGCGATGGCGCCTTTCATACCCTTGGCGCCCTCGGTCAGCACGATCTCGGCGCCGTAGGCCTTCAGGATGTTGCGGCGCTCGACACTCATCGTTTCGGGCATGGTCAGAATGATCTTATAGCCCTTTGCGGCGGCGATGGCGGCAAGGCCGATGCCGGTGTTGCCGGACGTCGGCTCGATAATCACGGAGCCGGGCTGCAGTTTGCCGGTGGCCTCCGCGTCCTCGATCATCGCTTTGGCGATGCGGTCTTTGACGCTGCCGGCGGGGTTGAAAAACTCGACTTTGACCAGCACGCGGGCGCCCAGTCCCCGCGCTTTTTCGATATTGCCGATCTCGACAAGCGGGGTGTTGCCGATGAGTTCCGCTGCGTTTTTATAGATAGTTGCCATAATATTCTCTCCTTTTCGTAGATGATTGCGTTATTGTTTGAGTGCGGCAAAACCTTTTTCCAGATCGACGATGATATCGTCGACGTGCTCGGTGCCGATGGAAAGACGGATGGTGCTTTGCCCGATGCCCGCTTCCGCGAGTTCTTCGTCGCTCAACTGCGAGTGCGTGGTGGAGGCGGGATGAATGACCAGACTCTTGACGTCCGCGACGTTGGCGAGCAGCGAGAAGATCTCGAGGTGGTCGATGAAGGCCCACGCTTCCTGCCGGCCGCCCTTGATATCGAACGTGAAGATCGACCCGCCGCCGTTCGGGAAGTATTTTTGATACAGCGCGTGCTGCGGGTGATCGGGCAGCGAGGGATGGTTGACCTTTTCGACCAGCGGATGGTTGGCGAGGTACTCCACGACCTTTTTCGTGTTTTCGGCGTGGCGCTCCAGGCGCAGCGAGAGCGTTTCCACCCCCTGCAGCAGCAGGAACGCGTTGAACGGTGAGATGGCCGCGCCGGTGTCGCGCAGCAAGATCGCGCGGATGTAGGTGACGAAGGTGGCCGGGCCGACCGCGTCCGCGAACGAGATGCCGTGATAGCTGGGATTGGCCTTGGCGATGGGTGCGTATCTGTCGGCGTTGGCCTTCCAGTCGAATTTGCCGGAATCCACGATGATGCCGCCCAGCGTGGTGCCGTGACCGCCGAGGAACTTGGTGGCGGAGTGGACGACGATGTCGGCGCCGTGCTCGATCGGACGAATCAGGTACGGCGTGCCGAAGGTGTTGTCGATCACGACCGGGATGCCGTTTGCGTGGGCGAGTTCGGAAAGCGCTTCAATATCCGGGATATCGCTGTTGGGGTTGCCGAGCGTCTCGATGAAGATCGCCTTGGTGTTGGGGCGGATCGCCGCCTTGACTTCGTCAAGATCGTGGATGTCGACAAACGTCGTGTCGATCCCGTACTGCGGCAGGGTGTGCGCCAACAGATTGAACGAGCCGCCGTAAATGGTCTTTTGCGCGATGACGTGATCGCCCTTCTGCGCCAGCGCCTCGATGGTGTACGTGATCGCCGCCGCGCCGGATGCCAGCGCCAGCGCCGCCACGCCGCCCTCGAGGGCCGCGACGCGCTCTTCGAGCACGCCCTGGGTGGAATTGGTCAGCCGGCCGTAGATGTTGCCCGCGTCCGCCAGGCCGAAACGCGCCGCCGCGTGGGCGGAATCGTGAAAGACGTACGAGGTGGTCTGATAGATCGGGACGGCACGGGCGTCCGTGGCGGGGTCGGCGTGCTCCTGCCCGACGTGAAGCTGCAGGGTTTCGAATTTATAATTGTTGCTCATAACGATTCTCCTTTATCATCCGTTTTTGTCCGCCTGTTGGGGGTGTGGGTCGGCCGAAATCCCGAAAACGGTATAAAAATACCCGGGCTTTCGGCAAAAAGCTCCCGGGCGCAAAATCCGTATGGCAAGGTGGGCGGGTGTTATCGGCGGGTATGACAAACCGCTCTCGCCACAGAAGTTGCGCGGGAGTTTTGCATTCGTCCACATCGAAAGTTTTCGCGGAGCAGTTGTTCCAACAGAAGAAGCATCGGTTTGCCTCCTTTCATTTCCTATTGCCAAGATAGGTTAATCGCATTGTACAACAGAAATCCTACTTTGTCAATGGGTAATTTGAAAAAATTTTCCGCGGCGGCGGAAAGAGGCGCCGCGGGGGATTTTGCCGCGCGGGGAAAGCGCGGCATTTTATACAGGCTTATTGGACCCAACCGTCAAGAGCAAGTTGCTCGTCGCTTGCTCCGCAGTTCGGACAGCGGCTGTCAATTCTTTTCATGATAGACGTTTGCCAACTGTAGCCGCATTTCGAGCATTTCCACCAAAACGGCTTACTGCTGCCGCAGGTATACTGTTCCGGCCTTTCGTCGCCGTTCTTTTCGTAATCCCACTCTGCGGCAAGGGTGGGGTACTGCTCTTTAAATGAACCGTATTGTTTTAATAAGGCGTTGTTGAAATCTGCTTGCTTTATCTTCTTTCTGCACTTTACACAGCCACCTTTATCATGGGCACGATACGAAATTGGGGCCACCCACTCCTCACCGCAGATATGACATTTCCAATGAACCTTTTTTCCGGAGCAATATGAGATGTTTTCCGGAGATAAGCCGGAGTTCTTTTCCCAATCCCAATCGAGGACCGCTTCGGGGTTTTTAACTTGTAAACTATTGGCCTTTTTTAAGGATATATACTGTTTATATATCTTTTGTCGATTCGTTTCCACGTTTACCGTTTCTTTTATGCCCATTAAAGAAAGCAAATATTCGATTACTTGATTGAAACTTTCATTGTTTTGGGGGTTATATTCAATAGTCAAGTTATTAACCGAAAAAGGAGCAATATCAAAATAATCAGTATTCTCCTTTATTCGGTAAAGAGTAACGCCAATTTCTTTAGATACACGGTCTTTTCGTTGTTCACGCGCCTTACTAATTTGACTTTTGTGATAGTATTCACCATCGTATTCAATTGCTATTCTTTTGCTCGGAATAAAAATGTCATATTCCGAGACATCTGTGCTTCGGTAGCCATTTTTTGCGTCAGGGAAATGCAGTTTGATGTAATAAAAAACCGCTTGCTCGGGGAACGAAGTTCTTGCTTCTTTTTGACATTGAGGGCAACCCTGGTGCTGTGATTTTTTATTGCTGATTTTCTGACGATACTCGTGACCGTTTTCACATTTCCACCACACGATCTTGCCGCTGCAGTCGGTCACGTCCGTGGGCTTCAAATCGCCGTTTTTCTCGTAATTCCACGCCGCTGCCATTTCGGGGCTTGTGGTCGCCATATCGTTAAAACCGACAAGCACCTTTTTGCCCGAGCAATACGGGCAGGCGCGGTTCGAATACGGGCTGGTACGGTGATTGGGTGAGTCGAAATACTCATGACCGTTTTTGCATTTCCACCAAACTTTTTTCGGAGAGCCGTGGCTGACTTCCCACGGCTTTAACGCGCCGTTTTTTTCATAATTCCAATCGGCGGCAATTTCGGGATGGGTGGTACACAGGTCGTTAAACCCGCGCAGCACCTTGGCACCGGAACAATAGGGACACCCTTGATGGAGCGAGGTCCTTGAGGCGATCAGCTGTAAATACGAATGCCCTTTCTCACACCGCCACCACACTTTTTTCATACTGTAGCGGGCCACTTGACCGGGGGTCAAGGTGCCGTTTTTCTCATAGTCCCATTGCGCGGCGATTTCCGGCTCGGCGGACGCAAGGTCATTAAAGCCGGGCAGAATGATTTTGCCCGCGCACACGGGACATCCCTTTCCGCGCGTGCGCGTCGCCACCTGGGTTTTCCACGAGTGGCCGTGCGCCTTGCATTTCCACCACACGGACTTATTGGAAAACTGTGCGATCTGTGACGGCAACAGGTCGCCGTTTTTTTCGTAATCCCACTCGGCGGCGACCTCGGGGTTTGTCGTTGCCAAGTCATTAACGCCGGGAACAAGTTTGTTCGCAGCGCAAGATTTGGGGTTTGCTTTTGTGTCAGTTTTTCTCATAGTCAACACCTGTCTCTATCATACCACGGCGGGCCGGTCAATTCAATACAGTTTCCCGTAAAGGACGGGAGAAAGACCCATTTTCGGAACACGACGCTCCCCGCGGGGCGTCCGGTTTCGCCGCAGAGAACGCGACCGCTCCCCGCAAACGGTTGCGTGCGGCGAGTGAGGGGGGCGGGGGTGTGCGGTGGGCTGCGCGGCGTGTATCTCGGCAGGGTTGCGCGCGGGGGCGGAATATGCTATGATAAACGGGAAAGGGAGGAGTCGTATGAAAAACGCAGAGATCCACATCCGCGACCCGTTCGTGCTGACCGAGGGCGGGCAATATTATATGTATGGCACGCGCGGCGGCAACTTCGGGCAGAAAACGGGCGGGTTTGACGTCTATACCGGCACCGACTTACAGATCTGGAGCGAGCCGAAACCGATTTTCGAGTCCGCCGAATACGGGCTGGACCGCGACGTTCACTGGGCGCCCGAACTGCACAAATACGGCGGGCGGTACTATCTGTTTGCAACCTTTACCCAGGCGAACGGGCGCCGCGCCACCTATTCGCTGGTGAGCGACACGCCCGACGGCACGTTCGCCCCCGTCAGCGGCAAACCCCTGACGCCCGAGGAGTGGTGGAGTCTGGACGGCACCCTCTTTATCGACGATGACGGTGCGCCGTGGCTCGTCTTTTGCCACGAGCACGTACAGATTTTGAACGGCACGGTCTGCGCCGTGCGGCTGACGCCGGATCTCGGCGCCCCCGCGGGCGAGCCGATCCTGCTCTTTTACGGCAGCGACGCTTACGGCGCGCCCGCCAACGACGAGGGCCGTTACGTCACCGACGGGCCGTTCCTGCACCGCGGCGAAAACGGGCGGCTGTATATGATGTGGTCCACCGGGATCAACGGACAGTACTGCCAGTGCCTCGCGGTCAGCGAGGGCGGCGGGGTGACCGGCCCGTGGCGCCAGTTGGAACCGATGTTCACCGCCGACGGCGGTCACGGGATGCTGTTCCGCGCCCTTGACGGGCAGCTCATGCTCACGCTGCACCGTCCCAACAACCAGCCGGACGAACGGCCGCAGTTCTTTGCGGTGACGGACGACGGCAGCACCCTGCGCGTTGTGGGGGACTGATTCCGCCCCCGCTCTTGCGCGCGCGGGAAAAATATGCTACACTACCGATAGACAGACCAATTCTGAAGTGTGAGGAGGATTCGGCATGGGCTTGTTTTCGGATTTGTTGAAGGGGAAACAGGGCGAGCAGTTGAAGAACGGCGCCCAGAGTTTTCTCGGCGAGGCCGAGAAGGGTTTCCAGAAGCTGTTTGAGGGGGATATTCAACCGGCGGCGCAGACCGCGCAGGCGCCCGCTCCGGCACAGCCGGCGGCTTCCTACGGCGAAAGCGGCGATTCGTGGGGCGAGAAGATGCCCGCCGAGGAGAATCAGTACTCGTTCGGCGGTGCTTTTACCGACTATTTCCGCACCGTGTTCGAAACGGAGTTCCCCGCCTACACGATCTCTATGGAACCCATCCGCCAAAAGGGCGACGTGTTTTTTACCTTTACGCAGGGCGGCCGCAAGGCGCTTGTGGTGGAGATCATGTCCGAGTCCAGCGCGTCGCAAAAACTCAAAAACCAATGCGCCGCCGAGGGCGTGCCCTATCTGCGCTTTTACCACGACCACGCGGGCTGGTGGAACACGAGAAGTTACGTCGTGCGCCGGGTGACGAACGCCCTGCGCTGAACGCTGCAAAAAAACGGAAAGAGAACGCTTTGCGCCTGTGGTGAGCCAGGCGGCGGCACACGAAGCGGCAGTTGCCCTTCGGACTTCGCAGGCAGTCGCCCGCCGTACGGCTTGGTACATTCCAGAATTTCTGGAATTTAACGGTTTCTCTTTCCGTTTTTTCTTTTGGTGATGCGATGTCGTTGCTGGAACAACTGACTTTGCCGCAGGTCTGGCAAAGTTTTTACAACTACAAGACCTCGCTGGTCTGCCCCAAGCGGGTGAGCGACGAACTGAAACGCTTCGTCGACGGCGGCGAGTATGCGCCCGTGGCGGAAAACATCCTTTCCGGCGCGGCGTTTCCGCTGCCCGAAAAGGCGGTCATCGCCAAAGCCGACAGCGCCAAAAAGCGCGTCGTTTACAAATACCCACGCCGCGAGACCGCGGTGCTGAAATTGCTGACCTATCTGCTGCTGCGCCAATACGACGGGCTGTTTGCCGACAACCTCTATTCGTTCCGTCCCGGCAGGACCGCCCAGGACGCGGTGCGCCGTTTGCTGAAAACGCCCGGCCTTCGTGACAAGTACGCCTACAAGGTCGACGTTCACGACTATTTCAACAGCATCGATATCGCGCGCTTTTTGCCGCTGCTCGAGAACGCGCTTGCCGACGACCGGCCGCTGGTTGACTTTCTCGCGTCGCTGCTGACCGAGGAGCGGGTGCGCGAGCGCGGCCGCGTCGTTACCGAGCAAAAGGGCATTATGGCGGGCACGCCGCAGTCCGCGTTTTACGCCAATCTGTATTTGAGCGACCTCGATCACCGGTTTGCCGCGAGCGGCGCGACCTACGTGCGCTATTCGGACGATATCATCGTCTTTGCCGACACCGCCGAACAGACGCGGGAATACGCGCGGCAGATACGCGAGCACCTGCGCGAGAAGGGCCTGACCGTCAACCCCGACAAAGAGGCGTTCTTCACGCCCGACACGGGCTTCACCTTCCTCGGCTTTTTCTGCAAAGGCGGCGTTGTGGATATCGCGCCCTTTTCCGTGAGCAAGATCAAGCGCAAAATGAAGCGCAAGACGCGCGCGCTCGAACGGTGGTGCGGCCGGGGCGGCATCGACAGGAGTAAGGCGGTGACGGCGTTCATCCGCGTGTTCAACGCCAAGCTGCTCGACGCGCCGACGGACAACGACCTGTCGTGGAGCAGTTGGTTTTTTTCGGTCATCAACACCGCGGACAGTCTGCGTGAGATCGACGCGTATGCGCAGAACTGCCTGCGCCGCCTGGCGACGGGCACGAACACCAAGGCGCGCTTCAACTTCACCTATGAGGATATGAAGCGGGCCGGCTACCGCAGTCTGGTGCACGAGTATTACGCCCGAAGGCCGGAACAAAAATAATGAAATCCACCCTTTCAGGGTGGATGAAATCGCCTGCGGCGATGAAATTACCCTGCGGGTAATGAAATGCGCCTCGACGGCGCGTGGGTGGATTTTATTTCATCTGAGGGCAAAGCCCGAAGATTTCATCGTTTGCCGCAGGCAAACGATTTCACCTTTTGCCGCAGGCAAAAGATTTCATTATCGGCGCAAGGCGCACAAACTTCACGCTTGTAATAAAAAGAAAACCGACTGAAACAAGGATGTTGTTTCCTTGCCTCAGCCGGTTCTTTTAACTGTCTTTCAGAATACTTTGCCTTGAGAGGGGAGCGTTTTTGTTTTGTCGGGAGTTCAGTTTGCTTTCGGCAGCATGCCGAACACGGAGCCGAAGAAATCGATGATCACTTTGAAGAAAGCGGAGATTTTGGCGCCGAAGTTGACTTCTCTCGCGGTGAGGTTGAACTGCAGCGTATCCTCTTCGGAGGGGAGCAGGGTCTTGTAATCGACCAGGTCGTCGGTGTAGTTCCACGGGTCGTTTTCGTTCAGGTCGATGAAGCGGAAGCCGCGGTTGTCGTTGCCGTAGGAAGCGAAGGTGCAGCCGGGGCTGGTGGCGAGGGTCACGCCCTGATAGTCAAGCGAGAAGGTGTTGACGTGGTCGTGGCCGAAGAACATCGCCAGCACGTCGCCGCGCGCCTGCATGGCCGCAAACTGGCCGTTGCTGTATTCGGGCGGGCAGGGTGCCTCGTCCAGTTCGCCCTTGGCGCCGTCGGGCAGTACGTAATACTTGCCGCCGTGCTCAACGGCCTTGTCGGTGCCCTTCGGCACCTCTTTCAGAGCGTCCCAGATCTCGGGGACGATGATGTGCTGGAAGGCGATGGACGGCACGGGCTCGCCGCCGTTTTTCGCCTGCAGCTCGCGGCTGGTCCGGGTATACCAGTCGATTTGATCCTTGTGCGGGCAGCCGTAACCGCCGAGGTCGTTTTCGTCGTTGTAGTTGCCGCTGTCGAACATCCAGACGTTGAACACGACGTCGTTGCGGTCGGTCGAGGAGTAGATCGGGATGTTATAGGTGCCGTACCACGAGAGCGACTCTTCGCCGCGGCAGCCGATGAAGTTGGAATAACTCTCATAGACCTCCATCTGATAGGCCTTGTCGGCTTTGGTGTCCTGGTCGTCGTGGTTGCCGAAGACCATCGCCACGGGAACGTCGTACTCTTTGAAGATATCCATATACTGCTGGATGGCCTTTTTGGCGGAGGCCTTGCTCTTGCAGCTGTAACCGCCGATGTTGTCGCCCGTCAGCACGAGCAGGTCGGGTTTATACTGCTCGATGCCGGCGCGCAGCATCTTTTTGGTGAGTTTGTTGAGGGTGGTATCGTCCTGGATGTCGGCGATCTGCATAATGCGGAAGGTGCCGTCCGCCTTGAACTGCAGATGCGTGTCGGCTTCTGCGGCGGTACGCGCGCCCGCGCCTACGGAGCAGACGCCCGTCAGCATCAGGATGGCAAGCAAAACGGAAAGACCTTTTTTCATTTTCACGAAAATCATCCTTTCATCGCGGTTTCTGCCGTCATTATAGCACCGCTTCGCGCGCTTGTCAACGAAAAGCGGCTGTTGACATTCGTCTATAAAGATGTAATAATAGAAATATGTTTAATATACGGCGGGGCGGCGCTGCGTCTGCCCCGAAAAAGGACGGTGACCGCTGTGGCGACGCTCGCGTTCGATCGCGAAAAGACCTACCAGACGATTGAGAGTTTCGGCGTGTCGGGCGCCTGGTGGGCGCAGACCGTCGGCGGCTGGACCGAGCCGGACGGCGAGAGCGGCCTTGCCAAACGCGAGCGCGTGGCGCAGCTGCTGTTTGACAGGGAAAAGGGCATCGGCGTGACCTGCTACCGCTACAACCTCGGCAGCGGCAGTAAAAACAGCGGCAAGGGCCGCTATGACAAGCCCTCGCGCCGCGCCGAGAGTTTTGACGACGGCCCGCGCTACGACTGGAGCCGCGACCAAAACGCCGTGTGGTTTTTGAAACGGGCGGCCGAATACGGCGTGCGGGATCTGGTGCTGTTTGTCAACTCCCCGCCCGAGAGCATGACCAAAAACGGCCTGGGCTACCAGAGCCGCGCGGGGGAAACGAACCTTGCCCGCCGCGATTACCGCCGCTTTGCGAACTACGTTCTCGACGTTGCCGAACACTTTATGGCCGAGGGGATCCCCGTGCGGTATATCTCGCCCGTCAACGAGCCGGTGTGGTTCTGGACCGAACGGCAGGAGGGCTGTCACTACCGCCCGTGGCAGGTGCGCGGCGTGATGCGCGCCTTTGCCGAAGAGATGAACGCACGCCCCGCCATGCGGGAGGTGCTGCTGTCGGGCGCCGAAAACGGCGACGTCCGCTGGTTCAACAAAACATACTGCCGCGTGATGCTCGGCGACCCCGTCGTGCGGGCGCGCATCAACGCGATCGATACCCATTCCTATTGCCTTACGCCGAATATCCCCGTGCTGAAAAACCTGCTGTCGGACCGCGTGGGGTATCTGCGGCGCTACCGCCGCTTTATGGACCGGTGGTACCCCGGCGTGCCGCTGCGCACCAGCGAGTGGACGCATATGCGGGGCGGCCGCGACAGCGGGATGGATTCCGCCCTGGTGCAGGCACTTGTGATGGCCGAAGATCTGGCCATTCTCAACGTCGTTTCGTGGCAGAACTGGATCGCGGTCTCCGATTCCGACTACTGCGACGGTCTGCTGTACGAGTATGACGACGAGCGCCGCTTTGAGGTCACGAAACGCTATTACGCCTTCGGCAACTTCAGCAAGTTCATCGTCCCCGGCAGCGTGCGCATCCGCGCCGGCAGCGACGACGGCGCGCTGACCGTTCTCGGGTTTGCGCTCCCGACGGGCACGGCGTTCGTGATCGTCAACCCGACGCACGGCGAAAAGGTGCTGACCTTCCCGCAATCGCTCGGCGCGGGGCAGAAATACACGACCAGCGCCGATGAAAACCTGACCGCGACAGAGGCAGAGGGCGGTTGCACCCTGCCGGCGCGCAGCGTTGTTACGCTGGTCTTTCCCGACAAACGAGAGGAGGCGGCTACATGCAGCTGATCCAAACCGCAAAAAGCGTATTGACCGACGTGCGCGCCCATTGGCGCACGCCCGCGCCCGGCAACTACGTCGCCTATAAAGAATATATGATGCTCGCGGTCGGGTGGATGGGCATGCGCCTTGCCACGACATTCGGCATTACCTTCGCGGTGGGCAACGGCCTGACCGCCATGACCCTGCACATGACCAACCGCGATCTGCTGATTATGGGCTATATCTGCACGGCCATCGGGTATGCGCTTGCGCCGCTGAACTCCTATATCCTCGAAAACCTCAGAAGCCGCGCCGGCAAATACCGCGTGTACGCAAAACTCGCGATCCCCGCGTCGCTGCTGTCGCTGTTTGCGCTGTTCTTCCCCTATGAAAAGGTGGGGTACGTGCGCATGGTGGTCTCGCTTTTCATCATCGGGCAAATTCAAGGGTATGTGCAGAACTGGTTTATAACCGGCGTGAGCAACCTCGTGTTCGTGATCTCGCCCAACTCGGAAGAGCGCGTGCGCGTCATGACCGTCACGAGCGTCGTCCACAACTTCGCCCCCAGTCTGACGGACATTCTGATCCCCGTGTTCAGCGACGTGCTGGCGGACGGCGATCTGTATAACATTCGCACCTACCGCATGATCTACCCGGCCATCATTATCGTCGGCATGCTTTTGAGCGTGTGCGCTTACAAGGGCGTGAGCGAGCGCATCGTACAGCCGCGCACCCGCATGACCAACATCGGCTTTGTCGAATCGTTCCGCGCCGTGGCGGGCAACCGTCTGTTCTGGATCAAGTGCTGCGATATGTGGAACGACTTCCTCGAAAACGCCAAGAACTGCCTGCTGCAATGGGTGTTTTACTACGGCAAGGTCGGCTCGATGTCGATGTACGGCATCGTCAACACCATCACTTACAACTCGGCGATGTGGGCGATGCTGGCCGCGCCCGCCATGATCAAGCGGCTGGGCAAAAAGCGCTTCAAGATCGTGGTCAACGCCGTGCAGGTCTTTGTGATACTGGCGCTGATGGTCACCTATAAAACGAGCGTGTTCCTGATCGCCGTCTGTTTCTTCATCGACCGCTTCTGCGCCACGACCGAGGTGGTGGACCGCGCTATCGAATCGGATATCCGCGATTATCAGCAGTATATCAGCGGCGAGCGGGTGGACGGCGCGTTCGGGGTCATTCAGACCTACGTCGGCGGCGCCGTCGGCGCGGTGACCAATCTGTTCATCCCGTGGGTCTATCAGAAAAACGGCTTTGACGGCACCGACTACAACGTGCTGAACGTCTATGACGACAAGGGGCGCTACAACCAGGGCAACGTGCTGTATAAGCTGCTGGACGTGCTGCTGAAAGTCTCGCTCGCGGGCAGTATTATCGACATTGTGCCGTGGCTGTTCTACAACCTCAGCGAGACCCAGCAGAAGGCCATCATCAAGGTCATCACCATCCGTTCCGCGGCCGAGGACAAGAGCGCCGGCTCGGTCGAAGACCGGCTGTACTGCGAAGCGTGCGAGGCGGTGCGTGAGAGTTTTGATCTGGCAAACGAGGAGCCGGTCGACTGCGACGCGATCAAAGACCGGCGGCAGAAAAAAGCCGCCCGTGCACACAACGGGGAACTGGAGATCGCGGCCTTTGTGCGCGAGGAGCTGGATCGCTACCACACCGAATACGGACAGGCGGCGCTGGAATTGTCGCGGCTGATCGTATCGGGCACAGCCGAAAAATTCTATGAGAATTACGACGCGATCCTTGCGGCGGCGACGGCCCTGCCCGCGGGCGCAAACAAGCGCGAACGCAATCTGCGCAAAAACGCCGTCAGCAACGCGCGGGCCGTCAAAAGCTCGAAACGGCTGATCGAAAAATATTACCCGAACGGCTTGCAGGAGTACAGCGGCACGCAGTACGAAGAGGCCTGCGAACTGCCCGAGGAGACGAAGGAACAGCGCAAGGCCAAACGCAAAGCCATCAGCGAGGCGAACCGCAGCCGCAAGATCTACGGCCGCGCGACCAAGCCGTACCTTGTGGCGATGCGCGACCTGATCCTGTACGACGCCTATGAAGATCCGTCGGCCTTTACCGCCGACTATGACGGGGCGAAGGAACGGCTTGC
>CADBON010000065.1 GCA_902796315.1 Oscillospiraceae bacterium
GAGGTCGGTTCCGAGATCGGTCTTGAGATCCTGCCCGACGCCATCCATATTATGAAAAAATCCAAGTACTCCGGTCTGTACGGCGACTACTCCTCGTTCAGCGAAGAGTTTGACGAGCTGTCAGACGTCGACTATCGGGAAGACGAGGAAGAAAACGCGGAAGAATAAGCCGCGCTTCCCCATCCCGAAGTTCAGAAAGGAGTGCTGTTATGAACCGGTCTTCGTTCCGCACCCGCATCGCGGGTTCGCCCTACCTCGTGTGGGCGGCGCTGTTTATTCTGGTGCCGCTCGGCATGGTCGCCTATTACAGTTTCACCGACCAGAGCGGCCGCTTCACCCTCGACAACATGGCGCGCATCTCCGATTACACGGGGCCGTTTCTGCTGTCGATCTGGCTGGGTCTTTTGGCGACGGTCATCTGCCTGATCATCGCCTATCCGCTGGCCTATCTGATCGCCAACAGCGGCGAAAAGCGCCAGCGCACGATGATGCTGCTGATGATGCTGCCCATGTGGATGAACTTTTTGCTGCGCACCTACTCGTGGATGACCATTCTCGGCGACAACGGTCTGATCAACACGCTGGTGACCGCCATCGGGCTGGATCCGCTCAAACTCATCAACACCCGCGGCGCCGTGGTACTGGGCATGGTCTATGACTTTTTGCCCTATATGGTGCTGCCGATCTATACCATTATGCTCAAGATCGACCGTTCGCTGGTCGAGGCGGCGCAGGACCTGGGCGCCGGCCGGCTGAACGTCGTCAAAAACGTCATCTTTCCGCTGAGCGTGCCCGGCATCGTGTCGGGCGTGACGATGGTCTTTGTGCCGTCGGTCAGCACCTTCTACATCTCGCAGAAACTCGGCGGAACGGGCACCCTGCTGATCGGCGATATTATCGAGCAGCAGTTTCAGCTGGGCGAAACGTCGCTCCACGTGGGCGCGTCGCTGTCGTTCGTGCTGATGATCCTGATTTTTGTCTGCCTGACGGTGATGAACCGTTTCAGCGACAGTGACGGGAGCGTGCTGGTATGAAGAAAAAATCGTTCGCCGGCACCCTCTACACCGTGCTGATCCTCTTTTTCCTGTACGCGCCCATCGCGGTCATGATCGTCTTCAGCTTCAACGCCGGCCGCAGTACGTCAGTCATGAGCGGCCTGTCGTTCAAGTGGTACGGCGAGCTGTTCCGCGACCGCGCGACCATCAATTCGCTGGTCAACACCGTGATCGTCGCCGTGATCTCGTCCATCGTTTCGACGATCATGGGCACCGCCGCGGCGACCGCGCTGTTCCGCTACAAGAGCAACGTACTGCGCAAGAGCGTGCTGACGGTCACCAATATCCCCATGATGAATCCCGACATCGTCACCGGTTTTGCGCTGATGCTGCTGTTCGTGTTCTGCGGCCGCGCCCTCGGCATCCAAAAAGACCTGCTCGGTCTGCCGACGCTGCTGATCGCGCACATTACCTTTGAACTGCCGTACGTCATTCTGAACGTACTGCCCAAGCTGCGCCAGACCGACCCCAATCTGTTCGAGGCCGCGCAGGACCTGGGCTGTCCCCCGCTGCGGGCCTATTTCAAGGTCATTCTGCCCGCCATCATGCCGGGCATCCTGTCCGGGCTGATGATGGCCTTCACCCTGTCGGTCGACGATTTCATCATCAGTTACTTTGTCAGCGGCCCGACTTCGCAAACGCTGCCGATCCAGATCTACGCCATGACCAAACGTGACGTAACGCCGGATATGTACGCGCTGTCGACCATCATCTTCCTCGTGATCCTGGTGATGCTGATGCTGTATAACGGCATCAGTTCCCAAAAGAGCCCGAAAAAGGTCCGGCAGCGGCACCGTTAAGGCCCGCGCCGCATACGCCTTTTGCCACCGTTACCCATTCAAAGGAGGAAACCGCCATGAAAAAATTATTTGCCCTGCTGCTCGCCGTTTTGGTGCTCGCTCTGCCGCTGACGCTCGCCGCCGGCGCCGAGGGTGAGACCGCCAAGGATTACAGCCACCTCAAGGGCACCACCCTGAACGTCTACAACTGGGGCGAATACATCAGCGACGGCAGCGAGGGTTCGCTGGACGTCAACGCCGAATTTGAAAAACGCTACGGCATCACGGTCAACTACACCAACTTCGAGAGCAACGAGAATATGTACACCAAACTCAAGAACGGCGGTGCGAACTACGACGTGATCATCCCGTCGGACTATATGATCGCCCGCCTTGCGCAGCAGGATATGCTGGAGGAGCTGGATTTTTCCAACATCCCCAACTACAAATATATTCTCGATAAATACAAAGGTCTGTATTACGATGCGGAGCAGAAGTTCAGCGTCCCCTACACCGTCGGCATGGTCGGCTTGATCTACAACACCAAAATGGTGGAGGGCACCCCCGACAGCTGGAACCTGATGTGGGACGAACGCTATAAAGGCGATATCCTGATGTTCAACAACCCGCGTGACGCGTTCGGCATCGCCCAGTGCCTTTTGGGGCAGAGCGTCAACACCACCGACAAGGCCGAATGGGACGCCGCCGCCGCCAAGCTCGCCGAGCAGAAGCCGCTGGTTTCGTCCTACGTGATGGACGAGGTCTTCAATAAGATGGAGGGCGGCGAGGCCGCCGTCGCCGCCTACTACGCCGGCGACTTCCTGACCATGTACGACGTCAATCCCGACCTCGCGTTCGTCTATCCGAAAGAGGGCGTCAACTTCTTCGTCGACGCGATGTGCGTGCCGAAGGGCGCCCAGAATAAAGAGGCCGCCGAACTGTATATCAACTTCATGCTCGAAGAGGATATCGCCGTCGCCAACGCCAACTATATCTGCTACGCCAGCCCCAACAAACTGGTGCTGGAAAGCGACGATTACGATCTCAAAGACGATCCCATCCTTTACCCCGACGAGAGCGCGATGCCCAAGACCCAGATCTTTGAACTGCTGGACGAGGACACCCAGCTCTATATGAACGAAAAGTGGAACGAGGTCAAGATCGAGTCCGGCAACAACACGGGCGTGTATATCGCGCTGGCCGTGGTCGCGGCGCTGGTCGTGGTCTTTGCCGTCGTCAAGATCGTGCGCGGCAAAAAGCGCAAGGCGATGTATTGAGCCGGCGCAACCCCTCTCAACCTATAAAAAAAGCCAACCCGACGGGTTGGCTTTTTTGTTGCGATAAAACGCGGCGCTTACGCCTGCGCCTGCTTGGCGAGTGCGACGATACGGCTGGTGCCGAGGCGGTCGGCGCCGAGCTGCAAAAAGGTTTCGGCGTCCTCAAGCGACTGAATGCCGCCCGCGGCCTTGATCTTGACGCCCGGGCCGACGTGCTCGCGGAACAGGCGCACGTCCGCAAAGGTCGCGCCGCCGGTCGAAAATCCCGTGGAGGTCTTGATGTAATCGGCGCCCGACGCGGTGACGATCTCGCACATTTTGATCTTTTCTTCCTCGGTCAAAAGGCAGGTCTCGATAATGACCTTGAGCACCTTGTCGCCGCAGGCGGCCTTGAGTTCTTTCAGTTCCTCCAGCACGTCGGAATAACGCTTGTCTTTGAGCCAACCGACGTTGATGACGGTGTCGATCTCGTCGGCGCCGTTTGCGAGCGCCTCGCGCGCTTCAAACACCTTGGCGGCGGGGGTGTTGTTGCCGTTGGGGAAGCCGACGACGGTGCACACCTTGACAATCCCCGCGCACTGTCCCGCCGCAAGGCGCACGTAGCACGGCGGCACGCAGACGCTGGCGGTGTGAAAGCGCACGGCGTCCGCGCAAAGGGCTTTGATCTCGTCTTGGGTGGCGGTCTGTTTCAACAGCGTATGGTCAACGTGGCGCAAAATTTCGGTCAGTTCCATGCGATTGCCTCCTTTTCGGCTTTCAGTATAGCATTATTCGCCAAAAAGAACAACGGGTTTTGCAAATCTTACCCGAAAATGTGCATTGATTTACAGGGTGTTGTGTGATATGATAAATTGAAAAAATTCGGGGCGTTCTTTTTGCGAAAACGCGCCCCGCCAAAACGGGGGAACTTCTGTGAAAAAAACCGTTCTGCTGCTTTTCGGCGGCTGTTCGAGCGAGCACGACGTTTCGCGCGTGTCCGCCGCGTCGGTCCTGCGGCATCTGGACCGCGAGAAATATGAGCTCTACACCGTCGGCATCACCAAAGACGGCGCGTGGCGCCTGTGCGGGGCCGACCCCGACGTGATCGAAACGGGCGACTGGGAAAACGGCGCCGTACCCGCCGTGCTCTCGCCCGACCGCCGCGACAAAGCCCTGCTGATCCTGCGCGACGGCGGCATTGAAACCGTCAGAATCGACGTGGCGTTCCCCGTACTGCACGGCAAAAACGGCGAGGACGGCACCGTGCAGGGGCTGTTCGAACTGGCGGGCATTCCCTACGTGGGCTGCGGCGTGCTGAGTTCGGCGATGTGCATGGACAAAGCCGTTACCAATATTATGGCCGACGCCGCGGGCATTCCGCAGGCGAAGTGGGCAAGTTTCACCGAGCCGGAATACCGTGCGGGCGCGGTCGATCTGGACGCGATCGCCGACCGCCTCGGCTACCCGATCTTTGTCAAACCCGCCAACGCCGGCTCGTCCGTGGGCATTACCAAGGCGCACGACCGCGACGAACTGGAGCGGGCGCTGGATCTTGCTTTCCGCAACGACCGCAAGGCCGTTCTCGAGCAGACCGTCGTCGGGCGTGAGATCGAGTGTGCCGTAATGGGCAATGACGACCCCGTGGCCGCCTGCGTCGGCGAGATTCTGCCGACGGCCGAGTTTTATGATTACGACGCCAAATACAACGACGACAGCACGGGGCTGGCTATCCCCGCCGATCTGCCTCCCGCGGTGACCGAAGCCGTGCGCGCCGCGGCCGTCGCCGTCTACCGCACGATGAACTGCACGGGTCTTGCGCGCTGCGACTTCTTTTTGGGCGCGGACGGCACCGTGTACCTGAACGAGATCAACACCCTGCCCGGGTTCACGTCGATCTCGATGTTCCCGAAGCTGTTCGGGCAGGCCGGCGTCCCATACGGGGAACTGCTGGACCGGCTGATCGCCTACGCGGAGGAGCGCGCCAATGGAAGCTTCTGACGTCAACGTAAAAATCGTCACCACGCAGACCGCGGACGGCGAGAGCGAGACCTTCTGCACCGAGACGGACGGCACCCTGTACCGCCGCGACGACAGCGGGTTTTCGCTCGCCTACACCGAGCCCGACGAGGAGCTGTTCGGCAGCGAGACGAGCGTTACGCTGTGCGACGGCGTTCTGACCGTGGAGCGCGGCGACGCGCTGACGCTGACGGTCGAACCGGGCCAAAAAACCGACGGACTTTACCGCATGCCCTTCGGCTCGATGCCGATGTGCGTCGGCGGCAAAGAACTGACCTTTGAAAGCGGTGACGACTATCTTTACGTTCACGCCGTTTACACCCTGGAAACCGAGGGACAACTCATTTCCGAAAACGATATCAAACTGACGGTGCAGCTGCTGTACGCCGACAGTTTACTGTAAGGAGAGTATTATGGAGACTACCGTTTCCCGTGCGGAAAACCAACTCCGCGAACGCATTTCCGCCGCCGTCGCCGCCGTGTACGGCGAAGCGCCGGCGACCGCCTTCAACGTGGAGATCCCCGCCGACAAAAACAACGGCGATTATTCCGCCAACGCCGCGTTCGTGCTGGCCAAACCCCTGCGCAGCGCGCCCCGCAAGATCGCCGAGGCGGTCGCGCAGGCGATCGCCCTTGACGGCACCTATTTCAGCCGCTGCGAGGTCGCGGGTCCCGGCTTTTTGAACTTCTTCCTTTCGCCCGCTTTCTACGCGGACGTGCTGTTGGAGATCTGCGCCAAAGGCGGCGATTACGGCAAAAGCGACTTCGGCGCGGGCAAGAAATACAACGTCGAATTCGTCAGCGCCAACCCCACGGGCCCCATGCACATGGGCAACGCCCGCGGCGGCGCGTTGGGCGACTGCCTTGCTTCCGTCCTGGAGTGGGCCGGCTACGACGTCAGCCGCGAATTTTTGGTCAACGACGCCGGCAACCAAATCGCCAAATTCGGGCTGTCGCTGGATATTCGCTACCAGCAGCTGATCAACGGCGAAGACGCGATCGAACTGCCCGAGGACAGTTACCACGGCGAGGATATCAAGACCCTTGCCGCCGCCTACCGCGCCGAACACGGCGACGACCTGCTGGCCGCGGACGAGGAGACCCGCCGCCGCACGCTGGTCGCTTACGCCCTGCCCAAAAACCTGGCGACGATGCACGCCGCGATGGAAAAATACCGCATCCCCTACGATCTGTGGTTCTCGGAAACGACGCTGCACGAGGACGGCGAACTGGCCGAAACGCTCGACGTGCTCAAGCAGAACGGCTACACCTACGAAAAGGACGGCGCGCTGTGGTACAAGAACATCGCCGTGCAGACCGAAATGCTCAAGGAGCAGGGCAAGACCGACGCCGAAATCGAAAAACTGGAACTCAAGGACGACGTGCTGGTGCGGCAGAACGGCAACCCGACCTACTTCGCCGCCGATATCGCCTACCACCGCAACAAATTCGTCAAGCGCGGGTTTGACAAGGCCATCGACCTGTGGGGCGCCGACCATCACGGCCACGTCGCCCGCATGAAGGGCGCCATGCGCGCCGTGGGCATCGACCCCGACCGCCTTGACGTGGTGCTGATGCAGCTGGTGAACCTGGTGCAGGACGGCAAGCCCGTCAAGATGTCGAAACGCACGGGCAAGGCGCTGACGCTGGTCGACCTGCTCGACGAGGTGCCGATCGATTCGGTCCGCTTTCTGTTCAATATGCGCGAAGCGGGCAGCGCCATCGATTTTGACCTCGACCAGGCCGTGCGTCAGGACAACCAGAATCCCGTTTACTACTGCCAGTACGCGCACGCGCGCATCTGCTCCATTCTCAAAAAACTGGATATGAACGCCTACGCGCAGCCGTCCGCAGACGAACTCTGCCTGCTGACGACGGACGAAGAGCGCGACCTGATCGCCCACCTTGCCTCGCTGCCGGGCGTCATTCTTGCCGCCGCCGCGGCGTACGATCCCGCCCGCATCACGCGCTTTGCGACCGAACTCGCGACCAAATTCCACCGCTTTTACAACGCGCAGCGCGTGGCCGTGGAGGACGACGCTCTGCGCCGCGCCCGCACCTGCCTGTGCCTGTGCACCCGCGACGTGATGAAAAACGTGCTCGGAATGATGCGCATCAACGCGCCCGAAACGATGTAAGCGAAAAAACAAAAAACGGCTTTACCGATTGGGTAAAGCCGTTTTTTTGCGGGTACGGTCATTTACGCTTTTCTTTTTTCCTGCGTTTCTTTTCCTCTTTGGCGCTGATTTTGCCTTCCTGCAAAAGGCGCTTTTTTTCTTTATGGCCGAGATGAACCTCGCTCATTCCGTCAGCAACGTTCTCGAGAGAGACTTCTTCTTCTCCGCTGATGTGAATCACGACGTTCACCTCCCTTTCTTACAGCGTATCACAAATTGCGCAAAAAATCTACACTTTTCGACAATTACAAGCAGGAAAATTACGGATTTTCATCCAGCCAGCGCACGGCGGCGAGAGCCGCGACCGCGCCGTCGGCGGCGGCCGTGGTGATCTGACGGATGGCCTTGCTGCGGCAGTCGCCCGCGACGAACACGCCGGGCGTCTTGGTCAGACATTGTTCGTCCGCGTCGAAATAGCCGCGGTCGGTCAACGCCGCGACGTCGGCAAAGGGAGCCAGTTTCGGCTCAAGGCCGATCGCGACGAACAGGCCGTTCAGCGCAAGTTCCTGCTTGCCCTGCGGGGTGTTGAGCACCACGCCCGTGAGCGCGTCGTCCCCCACCAGCGCGTCGACGGTGACCTCGTACAAAAAATGCACGTTCGGCTTGGCCTTCAGGCGCTCGATCAGCGCGGCCTCGCCCGTCAAAAATGCAAGGTTTTGCAGAACGGTGACCTCGCTGCAGGTGTCGGCGAGCAGCACGGCCTCCTGCAAGGCGGAGTTGCCGCCGCCGACCACGCCGACGGACTGGCCCTTATAAAACGCGCCGTCACACACCGCGCAGTAGGAAACGCCGCTGCCGGTCAGTTCGTCTTCGCGCGCAACACCCAGCCGGCGATGGCGCACGCCGACGGCCAAAATGACCGACTTGGCCTCAAACGTCTTGTCGCCGCAGACGACGGTTTGGCAGCCCTCGCCGGGACGGATGGCGGTCACTTCCTCCATCTCGACGTCGGCGCCCATATTCATCGCCTGGTCAAGCAGCTTGTCCGCCAGTTCGTTACCGCTGATGGCGGGCGAACCGGGAAAATTCTCGATCTTCGGCGAAAAGGTAACTTGCCCGCCGAAAGTCTCTTTTTCAAGGACCAGCACGCTTTTACCGGCGCGGCGGGCGTACACGGCGGCGGTCAGCCCCGCGGGGCCGGCGCCGACGATTGCGATATCAACCATACCAAAACCTCCGTATACCGAAAACGGGCCGTTGCCGACCCGTTTCGTGTGCATTTTTGTTTACAGGGACTCGATGAACTTTTTGACATCCGGCAGATCGGCGACGAGGGTGTGATTGTCGCCCTCGGTGACCATGAGCGTCGGCGCCTGTTTCAGGCCGAGTTCCTTCGCCAGCTCGACGTTATCCTCAACAAAGACCTTCTCGTAGGGGATGCCCTTCTTTTCCAGCATCTGCGCGGCGATCTTGCACTTCGGGCAGGTCTTGGTCGCGAACAGGCGGTAGGTGGCGCCGGCGGCGGGTTTGATCACCTCGTCGGGCACGCCGTGGTCGCCGCAGCAGCAGTGGGCGTGGTCCACTTCGCGGTGTTCATGGTCAAGGTGCGAGTGCGCGATGTCGTACACGCGGCGGTCTTTGAACTCCTGCGCCTTGCCGTCGTTGAAGTTCTTGACGGGGCGATAATAACCGGTGATGCGGCTGTAAACCTCGGTCTCGGAACCGCAGTCGGGGCAGGTGTACTCTTCGCCCTTGATATAGCCGTGATTCTGGCAGACCGAATAGGTCGGCGACAGGGTGTAATACGGCAGGCTGTAGTTTTCGGCGATCTTGCGGACGATGTCGGCGGCCGCTTTCCAGTCGGGCAGTTTCTCGCCGAGGAAGGCGTGGAAGACCGTGCCGGAGGTGTAAAGGGTCTGCAGTTCGTCCTGAATGTCAAGCGCCTCGAAAACGTCGGCGGTGAACCCGACGGGCAGGTGCGACGAGTTGGTGTAGTACGGGGTGCCGCAATCGCCGGCGGCGGTGATGATGTTGGGATAGCGCTCTTTGTCGTGCTTCGCCAGACGGTAGGTCGTGGACTCGGCCGGGGTCGCCTCGAGGTTGTAGAGGTCGCCGTACATCTCCTGATAGTCGGACAGGCGCTCACGCATGTGGTTGAGGACCTCTTTGGTGAACTCCTGCGTCTCGGGATGGGTGAGATCCTTCTTCAGCCAGTTGGCGTTCAGACCCACTTCGTTCATACCGATCAGACCGATGGTGGAGAAGTGGTTGTTGAAGGTGCCCAGATAGCGCTTGGTGTAGGGGTACAGACCCTCGTTCAGCAGTTTGGTGATAACGTCGCGCTTGACCTTCAGGGAACGGGCGGCGATATCCATCAGTTTGTCAAGACGTCTGTAGAAGTCGGCTTTATCCTCCGCAAGATAGGCGATGCGGGGCATATTGAGGGTGACGACGCCGATGGAGCCGGTGCTTTCGCCGCTGCCGAAGTAACCGCCGCTCTTTTTGCGAAGCTCGCGCAGGTCAAGGCGCAGACGGCAGCACATGGAGCGGATGTCGCTGGGCTCCATATCGCTGTTGACGTAGTTGGAGAAGTAGGGCGTGCCGTACTTGGCGGTCATCTCGAAGAGAAGCTTGTTGTTCTCGGTCTCGGACCAGTCGAAGTCGCGGGTGATGGAATAGGTGGGGATGGGGTACTGGAAGCCGCGGCCGTGGGCGTCGCCCTCGATCATGGTTTCGATGAAGGCCTTGTTGACCATATCCATCTCTTTTTTGCAGTCGGCGTAGGTGTAGTCCAGCTCTTTGCCGCCGACGATGACCGGCTGATCGGCAAGGTCGGAGGGCACGGTCCAGTCAAGCGTGATGTTGCTGAACGGCGCCTGGGTGCCCCAGCGGGACGGCGTGTTGAC
>CADBON010000066.1 GCA_902796315.1 Oscillospiraceae bacterium
GCTGTCGCTGCTGGCGGGCCTTGCCGGGAAGCAGCAGGCGCTTCCGCAAAACAAAAAACTGCGGGAATTCGGCAAGCGGTACGCGGCCCTGCTGCTGCCGCTGACCGCCGCTTCACTCCTGCAGTCGATTGCGTTCCGTTTATTCGGCGCTCTCTTTGGCGTCGTCTGACGGGGGAGCGCGCCTTGTCCGGGCACGATTCGGCGCTTTGACGCCGCTCAAGGGATTGGCTTCCGCCGCTTCGCGGAGTTGTTTGTCAACAACGTGGGTATAAATCTGCGTGGTACTCAAGCTTTCGTGCCCCAATATCTCTTTGATCGCCAAAACGTCGACGTTCCCGTACTGGTACATCAGCGTGGCCGCCGTGTGGCGCAGTTTGTGGGGCGAGAGTTCGCGGCCGCCCAGACCTGCCGCTTCAAGGCGTTTTTTGACCATATACTGCACCGTTTTGATGCTGATACGCTCGTTGCGGCGGCTGATAAACAGCGCGTCGCGGTCTTTTACGCCGTCAACGGGCCGATAGGGGAGATAGGCGTTAATGGCATCCACACACGCGTCGTTCAGGTAAATGGTGCGCTCTTTGTTGCCTTTGCCCGTTACCGACAGCGTATTGTTGCTGCGAATGTCGGACAAGTTCAGCGAAACCAGTTCGGACACGCGCAGGCCGCAGTTGAGAAACAGTGTGATAATGCAATAGTCGCGCTCTTTGTATTCGCCGTTGATAGACGCCAGCAACTGCATACTCTCATCAAGCGTGAGGTACTTCGGCAGCGTTTTGCGCAGTTTGGGCGTATCCAGTTCCTGCATGGGATTTTCGTCAATTTTTTTCTGAACGGTCAGATATTTGTAAAACGTGCGCAGGGCTGACACTTTGCGAGCGCGCGTGCGCTCGTTGTTGCCGCGCTCGTTCTTGCAGAAGACGAGGAACGTATACGCGTCGGTCAGGGTAACGGACGAGATGAGATCCATATCCACGTCCGACACGTCGATTTTTTCAAAATCGGCTTCATCCGTCAGACGGCGATTGACTTTCAAAAATCGGAAAAAGGTGCAGAGGTCGCCGGCGTATTCACCGACGGTAAGATCGGAACGGTTTTTGATGACCGCACAATAATTCAAAAACTCCTGAACCGCTTGGGGCAGAAGTGTGAATTCTTCTTTTTTCACTGCCACACAACCTTTGCTTGCGTAAAAAATCGATCGATACAGGTAAAAGGGGGTCCACGAAACGACACCGCCAACTATACAAAATAAAGATTTTGTATAGTTAAGGGGACGAAAATCACGAAAAACGAGGGCAAACCGTACGTTTCAGGCGGTATCGGACCCAAAGCGACTATTTCCGCTTGAATGTCAGCCCTTATCTTTATAGCGCTTCATGCAAATCAAAATCGCCGCGGACACGACGACCATCGTGACAACGTAACCGAGTTTTGCCGGTGCGTTGTGTTCGGGATTTCTGTCTTTCATTGTTTTCATCCTTTCTGTTGTCTCTGTCCTGCGTTCAATAGAAATTTTCAAAATGATCCGTAGGTCGTTTCAAAAATTTCCATTGAACGGCATTTTTGGTTTTTGGCTCGTTTTCGGCTGAAAATGCCGTATTTTTGATCCGTTTTTGTGAATAGCCGGTTTTGGATTCGATTAAGAGTTTGAAACGGATCGTCCGAATATCGGTGTTGAAATGTTCAAAAAGATTAGATCATGGTCTGAATAATGACCGCGTAAACGATAATGATTGCGATAATGTTCGCTTCAGGCGTTTTCCCCTCGCGCCGCCGGCGGAAACCGGCTGAAGCACCTGAATGCACTATTTAGCATACAATATCCGCAATAGATAAGATTGATAATTATTTAACAAATAGGTGATACGCGATTATCAAAAACGTCGGGATTGACTTTGTCACAAAACAGAAGCTTTGTTGTTACCTCGCTTCGGTACGTTTCTCACTTTGCTTGCGTTGAGATGCTTGAATCAGGCGTAGCTTATGGCTCTTAATCAAGGGTTTGTCACTGCCTTTGAAACAGGGGCATTACAAGCGCGGGTAGGGTTCCTCTCCCCTTTCGTCGCGCCATTTCGGCGGGCAATCCCCTTATGATCCGCTTGCCACTTCAAACGCTTCGCGCACGTTGCGAACGCCTATGATTTCAATGTCGTGGAAATCGCCTTTATTCAGCGATTTCAAATTCTGCCGCGGAACGATGCAGCGCTTGAAGCCGAGCCGTTCGCACTCGCGGATGCGCTGCGAGCAACTGTTGACGGTGCGGATCTCGCCCGCGAGACCGACTTCGCCGAACACGATGGTCTCGCTGTCGATCACGGTATCTTTCAAACTGGAAACGATCGAGAGCGCCACCGCCAAATCGGAGGCGGGCTCGTCCGCCCGCAGACCGCCGACGATGTTGACGTAGCAATCCATATTGCCGAGAAAATAGCCGGCACGCTTTTCCAAAATGGCGATCAGCATCGCCATGCGGTTATAATCGACGCCCGCCGCCATACGCCGCGGATTGCCGAAACCGGAGGTCGTGGCAAGGCCCTGCACCTCCGCCAAAATCGGGCGCGAGCCCTCCATCAGGCAGGTCACGCAGGTACCCGACACGTTCAGCGGGCGGCCGGAAATCAGCGCCATCGAGGGGCTTTCGATCTCGACAAGGCCCTTGTCTGTCATCTCAAAAACGCCGATTTCGTTGGTGGAGCCGAAACGGTTTTTGACCGAACGCAAAATGCGATAAGAAAGATTGCGCTCGCCCTCAAAATACAGCACGGTATCGACAATGTGCTCCAGCACCTTGGGACCGGCGATGTTGCCGTCCTTGTTGACGTGACCGACAAGGATCACCGAAACGTCATAATTCTTGGCGGTACGCATAAAAAGATTGGTGCACTCGCGCACCTGCGTCACGCTGCCCGTTGAAGAAGACAGATCGCCGATACTCATCGTCTGAATGGAATCGATCATGACGATATTCGGGCGCTCGGTGCGGATATACTCGCAGATGGCCTCTGCGTCGGTATCGCACATGACGGACAGCTCGTCCGACGAAACGCCGAGCCGCTTGGCGCGCATTTTGATCTGATAGGCCGACTCTTCGCCCGACACGTACAACACGTTCATCTTTTCGGCAACGTGATTGCACAACTGAAGCAGGATCGTCGATTTGCCGATACCGGGATCGCCGCACAACAGCACGAGCGACCCTTTGACAAGGCCGCCGCCCAGCACCCGGTTCAGTTCTTTGATACCCGTGTCGTAGCGCAGTTCAGCAGACGAGTCGATCTGCGACAAACGCAGCGCCGGACTCGCTGCCGCGGTACGGGCGGATGATTTCTTTTTGGTGACCTCAGTGATGATCTGCTCCTCGTTGAGCGAATCCCACGAACCGCAGCCGGGACACTTGCCGTACCACGTGGATGACTCGTACCCGCATTGACTGCAGATAAATACGGTTTTGCTCTTATTGGCCATAGTCTGTCCTTTCGCCGCCGCAGTAATCGGCAAACCCGGCGGCAATACATAGTGATAGTTGTTTTTGATAGAGTTCGTCGCGAAGACGCGCCGCTTCGTCATCGTTTGACAAGAAGCCGCACTCCACCATAACGGCCGGCTTCACGGCGTGATACAGCAGATAAACGGACGAACCGCACTCTTTGATTTGGCGCGTGTTATCCGGCTGCAGAGCGGAGACGACGGCGTCCTGAATACACCCGGCAAGGTGTGCGCTCGATTCCGGAAAACACGGCGTATAAAACACTTGCGCGCCGCGGTAACGCTTTTGGGAAAAGTGGTTTTGATGAATGCTGATAAAGACGGCGTTCCCGGCGGCCTGCATCATCTCCATACGGTGATGAATATCGGAAACCTTGCGTTCGCGAACGGTGCCGCCCTCGGTTTCGACGGAGCAGTCGCTTTCGCGCGTCATGGTCACGCGATAACCGAGAAAGCGCAGAAAATCGCGCAGTTTCAGCGAGACGGCAAGATTGACGTCCTTTTCGGCCGCGCCATCGTCGGTCAGCGCCCCGCCGTCAAAACCGCCGTGACCGGGATCCAGCAGCACAGCCGGCGCTTCGAATGAAGCGGCAGACGAAGCAGGCCGAGCGGAAGGAAAACACGCTGCCGTAATAGCGGCAACACACACAAGAGCCGTAACAAGATAAAGCACCTTTTTCACACGATCACCCGCACATACTATGCGGCAAAGGCGTGAATTATTGGAATTCGGTGCCGTCCGGCAGTAAAAAGCGAAGACGGGCGATCCGGTACGGCAAATCGGCGGCGTCCGCCATCGAGAGAAGTTTGGTGACGAACAGGACCGGATTGACGTTGAATTCGCCGCCCGCGGGCAAAACGAAGTGCAGGCGCGCGCCTTTTTCGGTTGCCTCGGCAGAGAACTCTTTCATCGACTCGCAGACGTTCAGCAGTTTGATCTCTTTACGCTTGTTCTTTTTTTCGATCGAAACGTCGCCCGCCGCGACGATCGCACCCAGTTGCTGCGCCAGCGCTTCGCCGTCGCCGTCCGTGACGATATCGGCCGTATATTCGGCGGCGGTGATCTCGGCGGCCTTGTGAACGGGCTCCGTGATCTCGTCAAAACGGATGCCGGGCACGCTCACGCGGTTGAGTTCGGAGAGCACGCGCTCGTTCGGGTATTCCTCATTATCAAGACGGATATCAAGCGTTTCGCGATACCCCTCGACGCCGAGCGGGAGCGACAGACCGAACACCAGATACGGGTGTGGGTTAAATCCTTCGGTATACCACAGCGGGATGTCGGTGCGGCGAAACGCACGGGTCATGCACCGCGTCAAATCAAGGTGCGAGATATAGCGGGCGGAATCAATCTTTGCAAACCGAAGACGCACGGAGCGCATCGCAATTCCCCCCGTTCAGTTTATTGGCGCCGCACCCCGCGCAATGCACGCGGCAATGGGGCGTGGTAAGGCCCTGTTTGGCCTTTTCGCTTTCTTGCTTCAAAAACTCTTTGCGGATGCCGGAGTTAATATGATCCCACGGCAAGATCTCGTCATAACTGCGGCGGCGGCAGCCGTAAAAATCGGGATCGACGCCGCAGGCGGCAAACGCCGCTTGCCAAAGGTCTTTGCGGTAATGATCGTCCCAACTGTCAAACTTACAACCGCTGCGCCACGCTGTTTCAAGCACGTCGCATAATTTGCGGTCGCCGCGCGCAAACACGCCCTCGAGATATGTCATATCGGTATTGTGAAAGCGGAAGGTGATCTTTTTCGACGTGCAAGTCTCTTTCAACAGTTGCTGCTTGCGCGTGAGTTCCTCAAGCGAATCCTGCGGTTCCCACTGAAACGGGGTGCAGGGCTTGGGAACGAACGAGGAAACGCCCGCCGCCACGCTGACGGCCCTCCCCTTCTGTCGGTCGGGATTGTGATAGAACTCGTCCACTACTTTTTGCGAAAGCGCATTGATGCCGACAACGTCGTCGTCCGTTTCGGTGGGCAGACCGATCATAAAATACAGCTTGACCGCCGTCCAGCCGCCGGAAAACGCACGGCGGCAAGTACCGAGGATCTCTTCCTCGGTGATGTTCTTGTTGATAACGTCGCGCAAACGCTGTGTCCCCGCTTCCGCCGCAAACGTAAGACCCGAGCGACGCACAAGCGCAAGCTTGTCCTTCAGTTCATCCGAAAAATTGTCGATGCGTAGCGACGGCAGGGCGATATTGATCTTTTCGGGCTGTGTCCAGTCAAGCAACTCTTCGAGCAGATCGGTGATCTTTGTGTAATCACTGCTGGAAAGCGAACAGAGCGACAGTTCGTCATACCCCGTCGTGCAGGCAAGTCGCTTGCTTTGGCGGCTGATGGTCTCAACGCTTTTTTCGCGCACGGGGCGATACCAAAAGCCCGCCTGGCAGAAGCGGCACCCGCGGATGCATCCGCGGAAGATCTCGTGAACGACGCGGTCGTGCACGATCTCGACGAACGGCACGACGAACGATTCGGGGTAAAACACCTTATCGAGGTCGGCCACCACGCGCTTATTGATGACGGCCGGCGCGTCGCCGATAGGCGTAAACGCCGCGATGGTACCGTCGTCGTGGTAGGTTGCTTCATAGAGTGACGGAACGTAGATCCCCTCGATATGCGAGACCGCGTGCAGAAACTCGGAACGCGACTTGCCCTGCTTTTTATAATCGTTCAGCAGGTCAAGAAATTCCAGCATGACCTCCTCGCCCTCGCCGATCTGGAAGCAATCGAAGAAATCGGCAAGCGGTTCGGGATTGCAAACGCAAGGCCCGCCGCCGACAACGATGGGGACGTCGAGCGTGTCTCCCCTGTCGCGGGAGCGAAGGGGAAGATGGGCAAGGTCGAGCATATTCAAAACGTTGGTATAGCACAGCTCATACTGCAGCGTAAATCCGACAACGTCAAAATCAGCCAACGCGTCGCGGCTTTCAAGGCCATAGAGCGGAATGCCGCGGTCACGCATCAGCGTTTCCATATCCTCGGAGGGGGCGAACACGCGCTCGCACCAGTAATTGGGCCGTGAGTTGATCAGGCTGTAAAGGATCTTGATGCCGAGGTGCGACATACCGATCTCGTATGTATCGGGAAAGCAAAAGGCAAAACGAAGGTCTACCCCGTCTTTGTTTTTCACGACGGAGTTCAGTTCGCCGCCCGTGTACCGAGCGGGCTTTTGTACCAGCGGCAGGATCGCTTCGATTTGTTCTTTTAATTCCACGTTAACCACCTCGTATTATACAAAATTATAGTATAAAAGGCGGTAAGTTTCAAGAGCAACTTCGTTTTTTCATCAGAAAGACCGATAGTAAGTACACGGTAACGATCCAAAACGGCGAGGCGCGTCCCTCGCGTACAAAAACAGCGACGGAAACGGCGCCGAGAAGCGCGATCGCGGCAAGGGAAAGAACGTCGCCGACAATACAGACCGTGCGGCGGGAAAAACGGGCCGCAAGCAGCACCTCGATCACGCGCCCCCCGTCAAGGGAATAAAACGGCAGCGCGTTAAAACCGCATAACAGAAAATTCACCTGCGAAAACCGACCGTCCCCGCAAGCAAAAAGAGAACCCAGAGCAAGAGCAAGATTCACCGCGGGACCTGCCAGGCAAACGAGCGCTTCTCTCCCCCGACTCAGGCCGGACGGCTCACGGCGGCGAATTTCCGCACCCGCAAGGGTCAAGCGTATCTCCTGCAGGCGGCCGCCGAAAAGGAGAATGGCCGCCATGTGCCCCGCCTCGTGAAGGAGCGCACAGAGGTACGTGACGGCGAGAAGTTCCCCGCGGCCGACCACCGTAAAAAACAGCGCGGCGGCAAAGAACGTAAAGCTGACAAAAACCGAAACGCTGCCGATCTTAAACTTCATCGACGGCTGTTTCGAGCGCGATCTGCGGGTCGTAATAGATCCCGTCGAGCGCTATCGCAAAGTGCAAATGCGGGCCGGTGGAATCGCCCGTTGAGCCGACCAGGCCGACCGTTTGCCCCGCCTTGACCTTTTCGCCCGGTCTAACGGAAAAGGAGAGTAAATGGCAGTAGACGGTCATGTTGCCGTTGCCGTGATCGATTTTGACCATATTGCCGTTCATCTCGTGGTATTCCGCCTTGACGACCGTGCCCGCAAACGCCGCGCGAACGGGCGTTCCCTCGGCCGCGGCGATGTCGGTGCCGTAATGAAAATCGGGGCTGCCGGTAACGGGATGCGTCCGCGACCCGAACGGCGACGTGATCTCGCCCGCAACGGGGCGTATCATCGACTGATTAAATGAATAAACGGCGGCGGAGGCGTCCTCGGCGGTCGTCTCCTCCTGATCCACGGTCGCCTTGAGCGCTGCCGGCTCCGTTGCGGCGGGTGCGGTGACGGGCGACGTCGTCGCTTCCGTTGCCGGCTCCGTAGCGGGCGCCGTCGTTTCCGTCGGTGCGGCGGTGGTCGGCTCGATCACGGCGAACGCCTCGCGCAATGCGGGAACGACCGTGTTTTTGCCGAGTTCGTCGGAAACGGTTTTGCGCAGATCTTTCAGAACGGGGCTCCCCTTTTGCGACAAAAAAGCGAGCGCGCCCAAAAGCAGGGCGCAAATGAGAAATTGCATCGTCAACGTTTTTATAAGGTAGTCCGGTTTTTTCTTCATAAAAAATCACCTGCATAAGTCTATGCAGGCGATTTTGAATGTATGTCAGCTTTGCAGGGTTTCCCACTCGTCATAGAGTGCTGTGAGTGACGCGTGGGCGGCGTCCATTTCCGCTGTAAGCGCCAACACCTTTTCATAATCGGCGGCGACGTCGGGGTCCGCCAACTGCTTCTCGAGCGCAGACGCCTTTTCTTCCGCTTCGGCGATGGCGGCTTCAATGCGCCTGATTCTACCGCGGCGGCGGCGTTCTTCGCTCTGCTCCTCTTTTCGCCGCAGGTACTCGTTCTCTTTCGGTTTCGGCTTTTCGGCAGGAACGGCTTCGGCGCTGTGAATCGCAACGTAATCATCATAATTACCGTCGATGCGTACGGCGCCGTCTTTTGTCATCGCAACGATACCGGTCGACAGTTTATTGATGAACGCGCGGTCGTGCGACACCGACAAGAGTGTGCCGTCAAAGGCAAGCAGTGCGTCTTCCAGCGCAGTGCGCGAAGAAATATCGAGGTGATTGGTCGGCTCGTCCAAAATCAAAAAGTTGGGTTTGTGCAGCAGAATCTTCAGCAGCGATAGTTTTGCGCGTTCGCCGCCGCTGAGCGATTCCACGGTTTTGAAAACGTCTTCACCGCAGAAGAGCATGACCGCGAGGGCGCTGCGCACCTCGGTCTGGGTCATGGTGCGGAACTCGTCCCACACCTCGTCCAGCACGGTCTTGTCGTTGTGAAGTGAATCGGTGGTCTGGTCGAAGTACCCGACGCGCACGTTGATACCGAAGCGGAACGTACCGCCGTCCGCAGGTAACTGACGGTTGATGATCTTCAGCAGGGTCGACTTGCCGCAGCCGTTCGGCCCGAGCAGAAAGACGCGGTCGCCGCGGCGCACGGTCAGATCAAAATCACGAAACAGCTGTTTGCCCTCAAACGCCTTGCACAGGCCGCGCACACACAGCACTTCGTCCCCCGCCCGGACGGGGCTCGCAAACGAAAAATGCACGTCGCGCAGGGCGGATTCGGGCACGACCAGCCCTTCTTTCAGACGGTCGATCTGCTTTTGCTTGCTGGCAATAGTAACGTAGTTTGCCTCCTGATTGAAACGGCGCTGCTGTTCGATGATCCCCTCAATGCGATGGATCTCTTTCATCGTTTTTTCATACTCGCGCTCGATCGCGAGGTCGCGCTCCGCTTTCAAGCGGCAAAAGGTGCTGTAATTGCCGGTCGTAGAGTAAATGCGGCGATGGGCGATCTCCATCGTTTTGTTGGTGACTTTATCAAGAAAATAGCGGTCGTGCGACACCACCATCAACGCGCCCTTGTACTTGGACAAAAAGTCCTCAAGCCACGTGATGGCGTCAATATCCAGGTTATTGGTCGGCTCGTCGAGCAGCAGAAGATTGGCGTCCGACAGCAGGAGCATGGCAAGCGACATTTTGGCGCGCTGGCCGCCGCTCAACGCTGAAACGGGCAGGTCCAGTTCGGGTGCCGAAAAGCCGAGACCCAGCAGCGCCGATCGGGTCAAAGAACGGTAGTAAAGGCCGCCCCTGCGTTCCATCTCTTCGCTTAAGTGCAGGTGGCGTTCCACCACGGCGTCGGTCGGGTTGTGCTGCATCTCGGTGACAAGTAGTTCCAGTTCGCGCTCGATGGCCGCCAAATCGTCAAACACGGTCACCGTCTGCTCGTACAGCGTTTTCGCCGGGTCATAGGTCAGATACTGCTCCATATAGCCGATCTTCAAATCTTTGCCGCGCACGATCCCGCCCGTGACAGGCGTTTCTTGACCGATGATCAGTTTAAAAAGCGTCGTCTTGCCGACGCCGTTGCGGCCGATAAGTCCCACGCGGTCGGTCGGTTCCACCTGAAAGGCGGCGCCTTGAAACAAGACGCCGTCGGCAAATCCGAAACCTAAGTTTTGAGCCGTGAGTAAGGACATAGGAAACCTCTTTTACAGAGTACTGATCAGCGCGCGGTACGTGCCGCGGCAGACCGCGGTGCCGATACCCGCCGGAAGGAAGATGCTGGCCCCCGCTTTCAGCGTCAGCGCTTCGCCGCCGACGTCGAGCGTGCCCTCACCCTCGAGCACCAGCACGGAAACGAACGAATCGCCCCCGACGTCAAACTGCTTTTCATCCGTGACGGTAAGTTCGGACATGGTGAAATAGCGGCAACGGCAGAGGCCCCTGCCGAACGGGGTGGTAAACACTTCGGGCCGACTTTCGGGCGGAGCGGTGACCGTGACGTCAACGGCCTTGTCGACGTGCAGTTCACGCGGTTTGCCGTTCACAAGTCGGTTGTAATCGTACACGCGGTAGGTCGTGTTGCAGTTCTGCTGCACCTCGGCAAGCAGGATGCCGCCGCCGATGGCGTGAAGCGTCCCGGCGGAAATAAAAAAGACGTCGCCCTTGTGTACGGGCACCTTGTTGACGTGCTCCAAAAAACTGTTGTCGTGAATGGAGCGGCGAAACTCGTCTTTCGTGAGAGTTTTATTAAAGCCGTAAATCAGCGAAGCGCCCTCGTCGCAATCGAGAATATACCACGCCTCGGTCTTGCCGCTGGCGTTTTCGACCGCGCGGGCGTAGGCGTCGTCGGGATGGACTTGAACGGACAGATCTGTCTTGGCGTCGATGAACTTGATCAACAGCGGAAACTCCGCGGCCCCTTCGGCCTTTGCGCCGAGGTACTCGGGGTGGCGTTTCAGCACGGCGGAGAGCGGCTGACCGTCAAATTCGCCGCCCTGCACAAGGTTGTCGCCATCCTCACGGGCACACAGCATCCACGCTTCGGCGATATTGCTCAAATCGGAACGGAAGCCGTAGTCGGTTTTCAGACGGTTGCCGCCCCAGACGATCGATTTGAAAACGGGTTGCAGACAAATGGCGTTCATAACAATTCCTCCGCTTGGTCGGCCGGCTCAGTTTCCCCCGCCTGCCTGGCACGCAGTTTCTTTTTTTCGACAAACGGCACCGCCGAAGATTTGACGTCGACGTGGTCGTAATACTCTTTGAAACGGATCAAAAAGCGCACCTTCTGCCCGCACTCGGGACAGCGAAAAATCGCACGAAACGCCTTGTTGACGACGCGCCAGTCGGAAATGCGCTCGCACTCAACGCCGCAGGTGTCGCAGTAATAAACCATTTTGCCCTGATCGACAAGGGGGCTGTGAATATCGGTGATCATCCTTGCTTTGAAGGTAATCTTGGAATAGAACGCTTCGCCGCAGGGAAGCGTGTAGGAAGAAAGCATATGGGGGTTATAGATTTTGCGAAAGATGTCGACCGTCAGCAGACTGTCGTCAAGCGCGCGGTGCAACGAGTAATCCGCAAGATTCAGCCCGAGTTTTTCGGCGGCGGCCGACAGCCCGATCTGGTCGGCGTGTTCGATATTCATAAACGCTTGGGCGTACTTTTGCAGGTTGACGTAATTCTCTAAAAACGGGATGACGGTCACCCCGTTGAAATAGCGAAAATTCTCAATCAGTACGCGAATGTCGGTATCGCCCCACGTCATGGTGACCGTATCGTCGCCGCACCAGCGGCGAAACTGCGCCATGGCGTTGGTAAACGGCACGCCGGTCGACAGGTCGGCATTGGTAATATTGGTCAACTCTTTCACGCGCGAACGCAGGCGCTTGCCGAGTTGGGCTTTGATAAAGAGCGAGAACGTGTCGACCTGCTCAAGGTGCTCGTTCAACTTGACCGCGCCAATCTCAATGATCTCATTCATAAAACCGTCGATCTTGCGGCAGTAAGCGTTGTTCCACTCAAGATCCATGATGATAAACGTCATAGTGTCACCGATTCCCTTTCGTCATCATCTTACCATATTCTCTGCACTATTTCAAGAATTCCCTCAAAAAAACGGGTGTCCTATTGATTTTTGGGGCCGGTACTTGTACAATAAAAGCAGACATTTGAAAGGACGTGACACAATGAACAACGCAACCGATCGTATGATGTACAAACGCAAAGCAAAAAACTGGCTTGAAGCGCTGCCGCTGGGCAACGGAACGCTGGGCGCCATGGTGTACGGCGACACAAAAGACGAAACCGTCGCCGTCAATCTGGACACGCTCTGGTCCGGCTTCCCGCGCGAGAGCCAGGTCAAACCCGGCGCCGACGCCGCGTTTCTTGAAGCGCGCGAGCTGACGCTCAAGGGCGAATACCTCAAAGCGCAGCGCATTCTCGAAACGCGCGTGCAGGCAAACTGCACCCAGGCGTATATGCCCTGCTGCGAATTGAAAGTGAACTTTGCCGACACGGGCCGCCCCGCAAACTACACCCGTGCTCTCTGCCTTGAAAACGGCGTCTACCGTCAGGAATGGAAAAGCGGCAATGCCGAGCGGAGCCGCACGCTGTTCGTCCCCTATCGCGAAAACGTCATCATCGACCGCTACGAGAGCAGCCGTAAAAACCTTTCGTTCACGGTCACGCTGGCCGCCAAAACGCACGCGACGACCGCCGCAGAGGGCGACGTACTGGTGCTTGACGGCCTTTGCCCAAACGACTCGCCCGCCGACCGCGACACCTACGCCGCGGTGGGAGGGCCCCTCTACCCGAAAGATACGGCCAAACAGGGCATGGGTTATCGCGTTGCCGTCGGCGTTGTGACGGACGGCAAAGTTACCGTTTCGGACGGCGCGCTGACCGTTCGGGGCGCGCGTACCGCAACCCTGTACCTTGCGGCCGATGACGGTTACAGAGGCCACAAGACGCAGCCCGAACGCAAGGGCGGGCGCTACGAGGCGCGCTGCCTGAAAACCCTGCAAAAAGCCATGGCCACCGATTACGACAAGGTGCTGAGCAAACACGCCGCCGATTTTTCACGCCTTTACGACCGCGTGTGCCTGACGCTTGACGCCGGTGAAGACGGCGCCCTTGTGCCGACGGACGAGCGCCTGAAACGACACGAAGCGGGTGAGGAAGACAAGAACCTGTATCTGCTGATGTTCAACTTCGGCCGCTATCTGATGATCGCGGGCTCACGCAAAGGAAGTCAGCCGCTGAACCTGCAGGGAATTTGGAACAACAGCATCAATCCGCCGTGGAGCAGCAACTACACGGTGAACATCAATACCGAAATGAACTACTGGCCCGCCCTGCCCTGCGGCCTTGCCGAATGCCAGGAACCGCTGGACCGTTTTCTGACGGAACTTGCGCAAGCGGGCGAAGAAACGGCCCGCGAAGTGTACGGCGTACGCGGTTTCTGCCTGCACCACAACACCGACCTTTGGCGTTTCACAAAACCCGTCAACGGCAACGCGGTTTGGGGCTTTTGGCCGATGGGCGGCGGCTGGCTGTGCGAACACCTGTTTAACGAATACCTCTATACCGGCGACGAGGATTTTCTGCGCACGACCGCTTACCCGGTAATGAAGAGCGCTGCCGAATTCTACGCAGATCTGCTCACGGAAGACGAAAACGGATATCTCATCATGGCCCCGTCCACGTCGCCCGAAAACAATTACGTATATAAAAAGGAAGATATTGCCGTCAGCGAAACGACCGCCATGACTATGGCTATCATCCGCGAACTGTTCGGCAACGTGCTGAAGGCGGCAAAAACGCTGGGTATCGAGGACGCGTTTACGAAAGAGATCCGAAAAAAAACAAAGCGCCTGCTCCCCTACCAAATCGGCAAGGACGGACGGGTTTTGGAATGGTACCGCGAGCACAAAGAGGACGACCCGCACCACCGCCACCAGTCACATATGTACGGACTTTTCCCGGGAAACGAGATCACGCCCGACGGCACCCCGGAACTGGCCGCCGCCTGCCGCAAATCGCTTGAAAAGCGCGGCGACGCCGGCACGGGCTGGAGTCTGGGGTGGAAAATCAACCTGTGGGCTCGTCTGTGGGACGGCGATCACGCCCTGCGCCTGATGGACCGTCAACTGCACCCCGTGGCGCCGAAACGCCATCTGCCGGGCGGCGGCGGTACCTTCCCCAACCTGTTTGACGCCCATCCGCCGTTCCAGATCGACGGCAACTTCGGCTATACCAGCGGCGTGTGTGAACTGCTGCTGCAGTCGCGCCCGGGCAAACTGTTCTTGCTGCCCGCTCTCCCCTCTTCGTGGAAAAGCGGCAGCGTGAAGGGTCTGCGCGCCATGGGCGGTATTACCGTCGATATGGCGTGGGAAGACGGCAAACTGACCGACTGCCGCATCAACGGCGATCTGTACGGCACGAGCGTCTATTACAACGGCAAACCCCTGACCGTAAAGGAGTAACGCCCTTCTTAAACAATTCTTAATCGCTTCGCCACTTGGTTCTTCAAACGAAAACGGCTATACTCGTCTTGTAAGCGCGAAACGGCGCTTACCGCGTAAGGAAGGAGTGAAGACGGTGGTTACCATCTTGATTTGCGATGACGATGCGGATATCGTCAACGCTCTCAAACTCTATCTGAACGACCCCGACTACCGCCTGCTGACCGCCGGAAACGGCAAAGAAGCGGTGGAAACGGTGGCGAAGGAAGACGTACAGCTTGTTCTGCTGGACATCATGATGCCCGAAATGGACGGCATGACGGCGATGTCGAAGATCCGCGAAACGAGCAACGTGCCCGTGATCCTGCTGACCGCCAAAAGTGAAGACACGGACAAGATCCTCGGTCTGAACGTCGGGGCGGACGATTACATCACCAAACCCTTTAATCCCCTCGAGGTGACGGCGCGTGTTCACGCGATGCTGCGCCGCTACACAAAACTGGGAGCGGACGTCACCAACGGCGGCGTGCTGTCGGTCGGCGGCATCGAATTGAACGACACGACCAAGACCGTTGTTGCCGACGGGCGCGAAGTTTCGCTGACGCCCAAGGAGTTTGAGATCCTGCGCCTTTTGATGAAAGAGCCGGGCAAGGTCTTTTCACCCGCCGAGATCTACCGTACCGTGTGGAACGAGGCGCCGCTCGAGGGCAACGCCAACACCGTCGCCGTTCACATCCGTCATTTGCGCGAAAAAGTCGAAATCGACCCCAACGAACCCCGCACGCTCAAGGTCGTGTTCGGGCAGGGGTACAAGATGGAGAAAGGACGAGCGAAATGACGGGATTTATCAGAACTTACGCCGGAAAAGCGGTGCTGTTTTGCCTGTGCATCCTCTTTGCCGGGTTGACGATCGCAAGCGTTTTCGGCGCCATTGTGATGATCGAAGAGGACTATTACACAACGACGCCGGAACAACTGCAAGAAGACGTTCTGCAAAGCGAAGAATGGCGGCGGGGCTGCGCCTTTGCCCTCGACTATCTGCAAGAAGCAGTTGACAGCGAAGTGCTCCTCGACACGCACTTATACAATTACGATTCGCTTGAAAACGTGCGGGAGACGGACTTCCCCTGCCGGATCGTTAACGCCAAAACGAACACCGTATTTTACGAATCGACAACGGCAGCAAAGGCCGCCGAAAGCGACGGGTTTACCTATAACACCTATCTTTTCGGCGTCGAGCGGAACGAAACGTTCATACGTTTTCTTTTGGATGGCGACGTAAAGAATTACGACGAGGCCTATGCGGTCACCGTGTACCGAAGTGAAAACGCGCCGCTGTCGTCAAAAGAAGACGTCTTGATCCGCGCGCTCGATCTGCTGTACGCCCTGCGGTATTGGATCTACGCGATCGCGCTTGCAGCGCTGCTGCTCACCATCTTCTGCTTTATTGCGCTGATGTGCGCCGCAGGACGCCGAAACGGTACGGACGACGTCAAACTGACGCCGCTGCACGTTCTGCCGTTTGATTTGATGACGGGTCTTACCGTCGGTTCCATCGTCGGTATTTGTATCGCCGGATTTATCCTGCTGGATCATCTGGATAACAGAAACAGCTCGGCGTTTTTATTCGGCGTTGTCATCGTGGGAATGTTCCTGCCGAGTGCCTCGCTTCTGCTTGCGCTCTGCATGGCGGCTGCGGCGCGAATCAAGGCACACTGCCTGCTGCGCACGACGCTGCTCTATTACGTTCTTCGCTTTTTCTGGCGCATATTGAAAGCCATCGGACGTGGCCTGCGGAGTTTTATAAACTGGCTGCCGATGATCTGGAAAACGGTGCTGGCGATCGCCCTGCTTTCATTCGCCGAAATGGTCGGTCTGCTGGTGCTGGACGATATTGAATTGCTTTTACTTGCGTGGTTGCTCGAAAAACTCGTGCTGGTGCCGCTTGTGATCTATCTTGTCATCTCGCTTCGCAAACTGCAAAAGGGCGGTGAAGCGCTGGCGCGCGGTGATCTGAACGCCACGGTAAACACCAAGGGACTGATTCTGGACATCAAAAAGCACGGTCAAAACCTGAACAGCATTTCCGGCGGGATGGCGCGCGCCGTCAACGACCGACTGAAAAGCGAACGGATGAAAACGGAACTGATCACCAACGTTTCGCACGACCTGAAAACGCCGCTGACGTCCGTCGTGAACTACGCGGGCCTTATTCAAAACGAGCCGACCGACAACGAAAAAATCAAGGAATACAGCGCCGTTCTTGTGCGGCAAAGCGAGAAACTCAAGCGTCTGATCGAGGACCTTGTCGAAGCGTCCAAGGCCGCAACGGGCAACCTTGACGTCGCTCCCGTCCCCTGTGACGCCGCGGTATTTGTAACGCAAGCGGCCGGTGAGTATGAGGAGCGCCTGCAGGCCGCGGGACTGACGCTTGTGACCGAACTGCCGAACGAGCCGCTTCGCATCAATGCCGACAGCCGCAGGATGTGGCGCGTCTTCGATAATCTGATGAACAACGCCTGTAAATACTCGCAACCCGGCACCCGTGTTTTTTTATCGCTGAACCGCGTCGGAACAGAAGCCACGTTCACGTTCAAAAACACCTCGCGTGAAGAACTGAACATCAGCGCGGACGAACTGACCGAGCGCTTTGTGCGCGGGGATTCCTCGCGCGGGACAGACGGGAACGGTCTCGGGCTTTCGATCGCAAAAAGCATGACCGAACTGCAGGGCGGCCGTCTGACGCTGGCCATTGACGGCGATCTGTTCAAAGCGACGCTTCATTTCCCCTTGATCTGAACACAGTAAAAAACGCCGTGCCGTCTTGTTCGAGACGACACGGCGTTTTTTCAATACGTTAATGCGTATAACGGCGCAAATGATAGCGTTTGTAATTCAGTTCGCGCAGGACGCCGTCGCGGCGGCGTTCGGCACCGTAAGGGTCGACGTAAAAACTGCCGTTTTCACGCTCCACCACAACGTCAAGCGCCTTCACCCCGTCCGGGAGGACGCGAAGCGGAAGCCGGATGAGATTGCCGTCGCGGTCGGGCA
>CADBON010000067.1 GCA_902796315.1 Oscillospiraceae bacterium
AAGTGGAAGCGCTTGCGCTCTGCGGCCTGAATTTCACTTACGCGGGCGCCGGCAAACCGGCGCTGCACGACCTGTCTCTCACCGTGGAGGCGGGCACGTTCGTCACGCTCTGCGGGGCGACGGGCAGCGGCAAATCCACCCTCCTTCGTCTGCTGAAACGCGAACTCTCACCCGCAGGCGCGCTGACGGGGGAGATCCGTCTGTTCGGAAAATCCCGCGACGGTCTGACGCCGCGCGAATCGGCCTCGCTGATCGGCTTCGTCGGGCAGGATCCCGAACACCAGAGCGTCAGCGACACGATCTGTCACGAGTTGGCGTTCGGACTTGAAAACCTCGGCTTGCCGCAGAACGTCCTGCGCCGCCGCGTCAGCGAAACGGCGGGACGGTTCGGGATCGAAGACCTGCTCGACTGCCGCATCGACGAACTCTCGGGCGGGCAAAAGCAACTGGTCAACCTCGCCGCCGCCATGGCGACGGAGCCGCGTCTTCTGCTGCTGGATGAGCCGACCGCGCAGCTCGATCCGCTGTGCGCTTCCGCATTCCTGCGCTCGCTCGCGGCGCTGAATCGCGACACCGGCGTGACCGTGCTTCTCGTCGAGCATCGGCTGGAAGAGGCCCTGCCCCTCAGCGACCGCGTCGTCGTACTGCGTGACGGCGGTGTTTTGCATGACGGCAATCCCCGTACGGTGGCCGCCTCCCTCGGCGGCACGCACGAAGCGGCCATGCTTCCCGCTGCCGCGCGGCTTTGGTACGCGCTCGGCGCGGCGGGCGACTGCCCGCTGACCGTCCGTGAGGGACGCGCCCTGGCCGAGCGTGCGCTGACGCACGGCGCCCGTCTGCCCGAAACGCCCGACACGGCGGCAGGGGCGTGCGCGCTCGCGTTCCGCGACGTCTGGTTCCGCTATTCCAAAAAAGGAGCGGACGTGCTTCGCAATCTCTCGTTCGAGGTGCAGGCAGGCGAGTGTTTCTTTTTGCTCGGCTCCAACGGCAGCGGCAAAACCACGGCGCTCTGTGCGGCGGCGGGACTTCGTACGCCGTACGCGGGCAGCGTTCGTGTTTTCGGCAAACCCCTCAAAGACCTCCGCGGCACGCCCGGGTTCGGCTATCTGCCGCAGGATGTAGAAAGTCTGTTTCTCAAAAGCACGGTCCGTGACGAACTCGGCGAGGCGGTACCGCTCTTTTTGCGTTACCTCCCCGACGGAGAAGCTTTGCTCGACCGCCATCCCTACGACATCAGTGGCGGCGAAAAGCAACTGCTGGCGCTCGCGAAACTGGCGGCGAAAAAGCCGCGCCTTCTGTTGCTGGACGAGCCGACGAAGGGACTGGATGCCTACGCCAAACAGCAGGCGGCGATCGCTTTGAGCGATTTGCGCGCGGCGGGCGTCACCATGGTGGCTGTCTCGCACGACGTAGAATTTGCCGCGCTTTGCGCCGATCGCTGCGCCCTCTTTTCACGCGGCGCCGTAACGGCCGTCGCGCCGACACGCCGCTTCTTCTCCGAAAACGCCTTTTACACCACCGCCGTGTCGCGAATGACGCGCGGGATCTGCGACAATGCCGTGACGCTTGCGGACGCGGTCGCCTGCCGGCGGGAGGGTGCGAAATGAAACCGATCCGTTCCCGCCCGGTGCGTACCGTCTTTCGCTTCGTGCTGCCCTTTGCGGCCATTCCCGCGCTGGTGCTGTACGGCGCGCTGTGGGCACCGCCGCGGCAATACGCCGTCATCAGCGCCGCGATCACGGCGCTGTCGGTGCTGCTCTTTTTCTGTGGCTTCGAAACGCGTAAGACCGGCAGCCGTCGGCTTGTGATGGCGGCTGTGTTTACGGCGCTCGCGGTGGTCGGGCGCTTTATCCCGCTTGTCAAACCCGTGGCCGCGCTCATCATCTTCGCAGGTCTGTGGCTCGGCGGTGAAGCGGGATTTTTGGTCGGCGCCATGACGGCGGTGATTTCCGATTTCACCTTCGGCCAGGGCCCGTGGACGCCGTTTCAAATGCTGTCGTGGGGTCTGATCGGCCTGTTCGCGGGGATTCTGTCGCGGCCGCTGCTGCGCAGCCGGGCGCTCTTGGCGCTTTACGGCCTCGCCGCCGGCGTTCTTTTCTCGTTTGTGATGGACGTGTGGACGGTGCTGTGGCTCGACGGGTCGTTCGTGGCAGAACACTACGGGGCGGCGCTGCTGTCCGCCGTGCCGCACACGGCGCTCTACTGCGTTTCAAACGTCCTGTTTTTGCTGCTGCTGCGCAAACCGTTCGGGCAAAAAATGGACCGTGTCAAATTAAAATACGAGTTATAACCCGACCTCCGTCGGGTTTTTCTCTTGCGGATTTGGCACTTGCATTCTATTTCTGATTGTATTATAATAATCGAAAATAGGTGAAGACTGTCCTGTTCGGGAGGTGGCAAGCCGTGAAGAGTGTTGTTCTGCGTGTTTTTGTGGTTTGCCTGCGCCTGCTCTATGCCCCGATGAAACTGTGCAAAACCACCGACACGATCGTCTGGCTGTCCCGCCAATCGGCCGAACCGTCCGAGGATATGCGTTTGCTGTCGGAACGTCTGCGGGCGCGCTTTCCCGGCGTGCGGCAGGTGTTTCGTCTGCGGCCGCTGCGCGACGCGAGCGGACTGTCGCCGGGGTACGTTTGGGGCCTGTTCGGCGATATGCGCGCCGTGGCGGGCGCGCGCCTTGTTTTGACCGATACTTACTCCATCGCCGTATCCTGCCTGCACCACAAAAAAGGCACGACCGTCGTCCAGCTCTGGCATGCTCTCGGCGCCGTTAAGAAATTCAGCCTTCAGGCGGCGGGCAAAACCCAGGGCCGCGACGCCGCTGTTGCCAAGGCCCTGCATATGCATGAAGGGTACGATTACGTCGTCGCACCGTCACCCGCCGCGGCCGACGTGTATTGCGAGGCCTTCGGCTGCGCACGTTCCGCGATCAAAGTGTTATCCCTGCCGCGGGTGGACGTTTTGCTGGACGGCCGCACCCGCCGTGACGAATTTTTGCGTGAAAATCCCGCGTTTGCGGGGAAACCTATTGTTGCCTATGTTCCGACCTTCCGTACGGGCGACGCAGCCATCGCAGCCGATCTTGCCCGCGCTTTTGCGGACGGGCCCGCGACCCTTGCGGTCTCGCCCCATCCGCTGACGCCGTTCGACGGACGGCCGTGCGGCGATTATTCGTCGCGTGATCTGATCAAACTTGCCGATGCCGTTGTTACCGATTATTCCGCCTGCGCGTTTGAGGCGGCGCTGCTCGGCAAGCCCCTCTACTTTTACGTGCCCGATTACGAAACCTACCGGGCGGAGCAGGGTCTGAATATCGACCTGCGCGCCGAACTGCCCGGCACCGTCTTTACCGACGCGGCGGCCCTCGCGAACGCCGTTGCCTGCGGTCAGTACGACTTCGGCGCTCTGCGCGCCTTTGCCGATAAATACGTTACCCACCGGGGCACCGACAATACCGATGCCCTCTGCGAATGGCTCGGCGGTTTTCTCTCGCCGGGAAAGGAGAACCAATGAAACGTGTTTTGACTTACGGAACATTTGACCTTCTGCATTACGGCCACATCAATATCCTCAAGCGCGCCAAGGAACTTGGCGATTATCTCATCGTGGCGCTTTCCACCGATGAGTTCAACGCGATCAAGGGGAAAAAGGCCTATCACAACTACGAGACGCGCAAAAAGATGCTCGAAGCGGTCCGCTACGTCGATCTCGTCATCCCCGAGAACAGTTGGGAACAGAAAATCAGCGACATTCAGGAGTACCACGTCGACATCGTCGTGATGGGCTCCGACTGGGCCGGCAGCGACAAGTTTGATTATCTCAAAGACTATTGCGAAGTCGTGTATCTGGAACGCACGCCCGGCATTTCCACCAGCCAGATCAAACAGGATCTCGGTCTGCAGGAGGCGGAAGAGGGCGTCAACCAGGTGCCGAACACTTAAAAAACTGCGTGAGGGAGTAAGGAATGCTGAGAAGGGTAAAAAAAGCGGCAAACGCCGTGAAGCAGGTTCGCAGTTGTATGAACAACGAGTACCTGCGCGCCCGCGAACAACCCCTGAATGAAAAGGCGGTTCTGCTGGAGGGCGGCCAGGGTGCCAACCTCAACGGCAATATGTTCGCCATGCTGCGCGAGTTGTGCGTCAACCCGCGCTGGTCTTCATACGAGCCGATTTTCGTTGTGACCGCCGAAACCCGCGAAAGCGCCGAACAGCGCATGGCGTTTTACGGCTTCGACCGCGTGCGGCTTTGTGTGCGCGGCAGCAAGGCATACAACCGCGCCCTCGCGACCAGCAAGTATCTGATGACCGACAACTCCCTTATGCCGTTCTTTAACAAACGCGAGGGGCAGGTTTTCGTCAACACCTGGCACGGCACGCCGCTGAAAACGCTCGGCAAGTCCGACAAGTCCAACCTCGCTTCGCTCGCCAATATTCAAAAGAACTATCTGATGTGCGATTACGCGCTGTTCCCGAACGCCTTTACCCGCGACGTCTTTCTGGATGATTACGACCTGCGTCCGATCTTCCGCGGCAAGTACGTCATTGCGAACTACCCCCGCAACTACGTCTTTTACGACAAAGAGCAGGGCGTTCGCATGAAAGAAAAACTCGGCTTCGGCAACAAGCGCGTGTTTGCGTATATGCCCACCTGGCGCGGTACGGGCCGCAAGGCGAGCACCGACAAACAACTGAAGGAAACACAGCAGATTCTGCAGGAATTCGACGAGAAACTCGACGACGGCAGTCTGCTTCTTGTGAACCTTCATTTCCTGCTTTCTTCTCAGATCGATTGCTCGGGGTTCCGGCATATCGCCGCATTCCCGGCTGAGTATGATACGTACGAGGTGCTCAACGCCTGCGACGGTTTGGTGACCGACTATTCCAGCGTCTTTTTCGATTTTGCCGTGACCGGGAAAAAGATCATTCTTTACGCCTACGACAAAGAGAAGTACCTGAGCGACCGCGGCACCTATCTGCCCTTTGACGAACTGCCGTTCCCCATCACCGAAACCGTGGACGGCGT
>CADBON010000068.1 GCA_902796315.1 Oscillospiraceae bacterium
ATCCAAAGCAGATTGTACTGCCCCGCGGGGATAAGGTCCATCCGTTTCGCGGCGTCGATGCGCAGTGCGCCGAGGGTCGACAGCACGGTATTGGTGCGGACGTCGGCGATGAAGAAGACCACGTCGCCGGTTTCGGCGCCGGCACGGGCGAGCAGGTCGTCGACCTGCTGTTCGGTCAGGAATTTCGCAAACGGGCAGGTCACGCCCTCGTCGGTCAGGCGCATCCAGGCAAGGCCCTTGGCGCCGATACCTTTGACGAAGTCGGTCAGTTTGTCGATCTCTTTGCGGGTATAGACCTCCGCGCCGTGTTTGACGCAGATACCGCGGACGGAACCGCCGCCCTGCACCGCCGAGGAAAAGACGCCGAAACCGCAGTCCTTAACGAGGTCGCTGACGTCAAACAGTTCCATACCGTAGCGGGTATCGGGCTTGTCGGAGCCGTACCGCTCCATGGCCTCGCGATAGGTCAGCCGCGGCAGCGGCAGCGGGATATCGATGCCCAGCGCCTCTTTGAACTCGCGGGCGATAAAGCCCTCGCCCATCTGCAACACGTCCTCCATATCCACAAAGGACATCTCCAGGTCGATCTGCGTAAACTCGGGCTGACGGTCGGCGCGCAAGTCCTCGTCGCGGAAGCAGCGCGCGATCTGCATATAGCGGTCAAAGCCCGCCACCATCGACAGTTGCTTATAGAGCTGCGGGCTCTGCGGCAGGGCATAGAAGGTGCCCTGATGGATGCGGCTGGGCACCAAAAAGTCGCGGGCGCCCTCGGGGGTGGATTTGATCAGCATGGGCGTTTCGATCTCGACAAAGCCCTGCTCGTCAAAATAATCGCGAGCGATCTTGGTGACCTTGTGGCGGAACAGCAGGTTCTGCTGCAAATCGGGGCGCCGCAGGTCCAGATAGCGGTATTTCAGCCGCGTCAGTTCGGCGGTCTGGCAGTTTTCGACGATGTCGAAGGGCGGCGTTTCGCTCTTGGCGAGCACACGCAGTTCGGTGACGAAGATCTCGACGTCGCCGGTGGGCAACTCCGGATTTTTGCTGGAGCGCTCGCGAACGACGCCCTTCGCCGCCAGCACAAACTCGCTGCGAACGGCAAACGCCTTTTCGAAAACGGCGCGGTCGGTCTGCTCGTCAAACGCCAGCTGCACGACGCCGGTGCGGTCGCGCAGGTCAATGAAAATCAGCGAGCCGAGGTCGCGCTGACGCGCGGCCCATCCGCAGACGACGGCCTCTTTGCCGACGTCACCGGCGCGGAACGCGCCGCAATAGGCCGTCCGTTTCAAACCGGTCATGGTGTCCATAGTTCCTATCTCCTTTTTTCGCGGCTTACGCCACGTTGACTTTTTTATTGATCAGGTACGTCATGGGGAAGTGCAGCAGCACGGCGAACACGATCTCAAACACGATGTCCATCGTACGGCGCACGACCACAACGCCCGCTCCCGCGGCCGACAGCGCCACGTCGCTGGTGAAGACCAGCCCCGACTCGGTGCCGACGAAGCCGATGGGCAGCATTCTGCCGAACGCCTGGGCGACGCCGGTCAGAATGCCGAAAACGATCAGAAAGTACAGCACGGCGCCGAAGCCCCCCAACTTTGAGAAGGGGCGCACGTTGGCAAGCGTGATGCCGAAATACAGGCACTGCACCAGCAGGAACACGAACGCCAGCAGATACACCAGCAGCCCGCCGATGCTGTAGCCCAGCATACGGAACGACGGCAGGCCGAGCGCCTGCAGTACGCCGCCCGCGGCGCTGATGGTCCCCTCGCCGATCACGTCCTGCATTTCCATCATCCACAAAAACAGCGACGTCAGAAACGCCACGTACACCAGCCACACCCAAATCAGGCCCGACAGGGTTTTGGAGCGCACCAGCGACGAAGTCTTGACCGGCAGCGTCAGCGTCAGGTACCCCGAGCGGCCGAACACGGTCTTGGAGAACGAAACGCCCACGGCGCCCACGATGACGAAGCAGGCAAACAGCAGCACCACCCACGCAAGCGTGCCGCCGATAGCGCGGATCAGCCCCGCGTTCTGCCAATTGCCGAGTTTTGCAAACAGAGCGGCCAGTTCCGCCACGGCGGTGATGACCAGCACGATGAACAGCAGCACGTACATCCCGTGGAACTGGATCTTGAGGTCGTTTTTCAGCAGTTTACCAAACATGAGCGAACACCTCCATAAACCGCTGTTCCACGGTTTTGCCCTCGGCCAAAATATCCTCGGCGCTCTCGTTGAGCAGGACCTGGCCGTTGCCCAGAAAGACCGCGTGCGTAAAAACGGACTGCAGATCGCTGATCAGATGGGTCGAGATCAGCAGGGTCGCCTCTTTGGCGTAGTTGTTCATAATGAATTCGAGAATATCGTTGCGGGCGGCCGGGTCCACGCCGCCGAGGGGCTCGTCCAGGATATAGAGCTCGGCGCGGCGCGAGAGCACCAGCGACAGCACGAGCTTTTCCTGCTGGCCCTTGGACATACTCTTGCACTTCTGCTTGAGGGGCAGATGAAAGTGTTCCAGCATTTTCAGCGCCCGCTCGCGGTCAAAATCGCGGAAAAAATCCGCGTAATAATTGACGGCGTCGACGTTGCGCATCCAGTCGTGCACAAAGCTCTGCTCCGGCAGATAGGAAATAAAGGCCTTGGTCTTTTCTCCGGGGACCTCGCCCTTGATCTTCACGGTGCCCTCATAATCGTGGATCAAACCCGTAAGGATCTTCATCATCGTGGTTTTGCCGCAGCCGTTCGGGCCGAACAAGCCGATCACCTCGCCCGCGGGCAGGGTGAAGTTCAGATTGTTCAGCACGGTGTTGCTGCCGTAACTTTTGGTTAAGTTTTCAGCCGTTATCAGGTCCAAAATCGTACCCTCCGATACTCATACTACCGCATAATAACACTGCTATTTTACACCGCGCGCGCCTTTCCGTCAAGCGTTTTGGCGCCCTCAAATATGACCGCACTGTAAACAAATAGCGCGGATTTTCTTAAATTTCCATTCCGCCGAAAACGAAAAAGGTTGACAACCCGCGCAAGACGTGATATAGTTAAGGTAAGATATTGCCATTATTTCGGGAGGCGATTATTTTGGCACCTATTATCGACGTTCTGTTCAACCTGTTCTCGGGCCTTGATCTGCAGCAGATTCTCGGCTCTATCATGAGCCAGTCCACAACCCACGATCTCGGCTCCATCCTGGGGATCCTTGCCGATTTCTACGGTGGGCTGTTCAACTGACGACCGCCTACACACGCGCCGCCACAAGGCGGCGCTTTTTCTACCTGTACGGGAGGGTTTTATGAAACGCTTTTGTCGCATCCTGTCCTTTGCCTGTCTGTCGGCGGTGCTTCTGCTGACGGCGGCCTGCGGCAGCATTCCCGAAAACAGCGGCACAGAGCGCGTCACGGCGGGCGTCACCCTGCCCTCCGGCACCGCGGCCGAAACCGAAACCGTTCCGCCTCAATCAGTCGCCGCCGTCACCATCGATGGCGTACAGCCCGCGCCCGTCGAAACCGAAGCCCCGACCGCGGGCACCGTACCCGCGCCCGGCACCCAAGCCCCGGCTCCTGACACGACCGCCGCGCCGTCCGCCGCCCCCACCGTGCCCGAAACCACCGCCGCGACGACGGCCAAGGCCCCGGCGATGCGCCGCACGGGCGAAATGGTCTTCACCTACGACGCAAGCAATAAATATATGAAAGCCGTCATCGACAAGTACGGCGTCGACCCGCAAAACCTCGCCTGCACCTACACCGTGCCCGATAACGACGGCAACCTGGTCTTTGAGTTCGACGGCACGATGCAGGACGGCAAACGCGTGCGCACCATGGACACGCTCGTCGCCATTTACACCGTCGACAAGGAACTCAACTGCAAGTGCGCCTCACGCGACGAGAGCAAGAACGAATACCCGAAAAACGAGACCGAGGTCATGTTCTTTTCGGTCAAATACATCCTCAAAAAGTACACGGCGGAGTTGAGCCGGTAACGGATCCGCGCCGCGAAAAAATTTTTGAAAAATTCCAAATCGGACTTGACAAGCGCGGATCAATCGTGTATTCTCTTGATAACGACTTTGACGAAGATGGCGCCCGTGCAAAAAGCACACAGAGAGCCGGCGGCTGGTGTAAGCCGGATGCGGTGGACGGGTTGCCTTTCACTTCCGAGTTGAAGAAGGGAACGCGCAAGCAAGTAGTTTCTTCCGCGAATGCTGCGTCAGTGCAAAAAGCTTGTTGGAGCTTAAAGCGGCGTACGGAATAGAACCGTACGCAAAAAGAGTGGTACCGCGGATTTTCAATTCGTCTCTTTAACGGCCTTGCCGTTAAAGAGATTTTTTATTTCCGCGTGACGGACCGAAGCTCCGGAAGGAGGCGCAAACCGCAAACCGTGAACAATCCCATTGAAAAAGGAGACACCCCGACAACCGCCATGAAGACTTTACAAGAAATCCAGGAACATTACCGAAACGACAAATTCGCCACACACGCCGGGTGCGTGATCACCGAGGCGGGCGAAACCCGCGTCGTCTGCGAGATGCCGCTGACCGAAAAAACGCAAAACGCCCACGGCGGCGTGATGGGCGGCGCCATCTTCACGCTGGCCGACCTGGCGTTTGCCGTCGCCTCCAATTACGACGGCATACCCTCCGTCGGCGTGGAGTGCAACATCCGCTATTTTTCGCCGCCCCGCGGCAAGCGGCTGACGGCGGTCTGCACCCCCGATAAAACGGGGCGCACCCTCAGCCATTACACCGTCGACATTTCCGACGACACCGGCAGAAAAGTGGCCTGTTTTACGGCCATCGCATTTCATAACCGCAGTGAATAAAAAGGAGTGACAGCCATGAAAGTAACCGAAAACAAGATCTACAATCCCGAAGCGGAATGTATGGACCGCGCCGCCCTGCGCGAATTGCAGGACCGCCGCCTGGTCGAAACGGTGAACCGCGTCTACAACAACGTACCCCTGTACCGCGAGCGTATGCAGGCCGCGGGCGTGAAACCCGAAGATATCAAGGGTGTTGACGACCTGCACCTGCTGCCCTTCACCAATAAGACCGATCTGCGCGACGAGTTCCCCTTCGGCCTGCTGGCCGCTCCCAAATCCGAAATCGTGCGCATCCAGGGTTCCTCGGGCACGACGGGCAAGCCCATCGTCGCGGGCTACACCCGGAACGACGTCGACGTGTGGACCGAAATGGTGGCCCGCTCGCTGACCGCCGCCGGCGCGGGCAAGGACGATATCATTCAGGTCACCTACGGCTACGGCCTGTTCACGGGCGGTCTGGGCGCGCACCAGGGCGCGTCGCAAGTCGGCGCGATGGTCATCCCCATGTCCAGCGGCAACACCCAGCGGCAGTTGATGATGATGCACGACCTCGGCGCGACGATGCTGTGCTGCACCCCCTCCTACGCCATCTACCTCGGCGAATCGCTGAAGGAACTGGGCTATGACCCGAAAGAATTCCGTCTGAAATCCGGCTGTTTCGGCGCCGAGCCGTGGACGGAGGAAATGCGCAAAAAACTGGAAGGTCTATTCGACATCAACGCGTATAACATCTACGGCCTGACCGAGATCGGCGGCCCCGGCGTGGCGTTCGAATGCTGCGCCAAGAACGGGATGCACATCAACGAGGACCACGTGATCGCCGAGATCGTCGATCCCGAAACCGGCGAACCCCTCCCCTACGGCGAGAGCGGCGAACTGGTCTTCACCACCATCACCAAGACCGGCATGCCCATGATCCGTTACCGCACGCACGACATCTGCGTCCTGGACGACAGTCCCTGCCCCTGCGGCCGCACGCACCTGCGTATGGGCCGTATCACCGGCCGCACCGACGATATGCTGATCATCCGCGGCGTGAACGTCTTCCCGGGTCAGATCGAATCCGTGCTGCTGCGCATCCCGGGCGTCGCCCCGCACTATCAGCTGATCGTTGACCGCGTCAACTCCACCGACCGTCTGGAGGTCCAGGTCGAACTGACCGACGAGATGTTCTCCGACACGGTCGCCGACGTGGAAAAACTGCAGCACACCATCACCGAACAGATCAAATCGGTCGTCGGCATCGCCGCCAAGGTCAAACTGGTGCCGCCGAAGGCCATCCCCCGCTCCGAAGGCAAATCGAAACGCATCATCGACAACCGCGACCTGACCAAATAACGAAGGAGGAAGCATTATGTATATCAAGCAAATCTCGGTTTATCTCGAAAACGACACGGGCTCGCTGCGCGCCCTCACCAAGACGCTGGCGGAAAAACACATCGATATGCTCGCCCTCTCCATCGCGGACACGACCAACTTCGGCATCGCCCGTCTGGTCGTGCGGTCCGCCGACATTGAGCCGGCCGTCGCGGCGCTGCGCGAGCAGGGCTTCGTCGCCAAGACCACCGCCGTGGTCGGCATCGCCGTCGCCAACGTTCCCGGCGGTCTGGACGGCGCCCTCGCCGCGATCGAAAGCAAGGGCCTGCCCATTGAGTATATGTATTCGCTCAACGCCGTCAGCGGCAGCAACGCGCTGATGGTCCTGCGCCTGACCGCGCCCGACGAGCAGACGGACGTCGCGACCCTGCTGGCCGACAGCGGCATCACGCTTGTCGCGCAGGAGGACGTCGACAAACTGTAAGCTTTCCGCAACAGAAGCAGCTTGTTCCCCCAAGCTGCTTCTGTTTTTTTGCCGCAAAACAATTGACAAAAGCGAAAAATGTGGTATAATTTGTTATACAAAACCTACCGCAGGAGGTAACCTCTATGCACAAACCCGCAGGAAAATACGCCTGGACCGCCACGGTCGGCGAAAAGGGGCAGATCGTCATCCCCAAACAGGCGCGCGAATTGTACGACATCAAACCGGGTGACGTGCTGCTGCTTTTGGGCGATGAAAAGCAGGGCATCGCCATCCCCCGAAAGGACACGTTTGCCGCGCTGACAAATGCCGTCTTTAAGAAAGAAGATGAAACCGAAGATGCGTGACGTACTCACGGTCAGAAACCTGACCAAAACCTATCCCGCCTTCAAACTCGACGGCGTTTCGTTTACGGTGGCGGCGGGCTCCATCACGGGCTTTATCGGCCGCAACGGCGCCGGCAAGACCACCACGCTGAAATCGCTGCTGAACCTGGTGCATCCCGACAGCGGCGAGGTGTGCTTTTTCGGTCTGCCGTGGGCCGGTAACGAGGAGACGATCAAACCGCGCATCGGCTTTGCGAGTGGCGGCACCGACTGGTACCCGCGCAAGACCGTGGGGCAGCTCGCGCGGCAAACCGCGGTCTTTTACCCCGCCTGGGACGAGGAGGCGTATCGCAAATACCTGACTCTGTTCGCTTTGGACGAGGGCAAAAAGGTGCGCGAACTCTCGGAGGGGATGCGCGTCAAGTTCAGTCTGCTGCTGGCCCTTTCACACCACGCGGAATTCCTGCTGCTGGACGAGCCGACGAGCGGTCTCGACCCCGTCTCGCGCGATGAACTGCTGACGGTGTTCCGCGGCCTTGCCGACGAAGGCGTGGCGATCCTTTTCTCGACCCACATCACCTCCGACCTCGACAAGTGCGCCGACGCGATCACCTACATCAAAAACGGCCGCATCGTCGCGTCCGAACAAAAGGCGGCGTTCATTGACGCTTACGGCGGCGGCACGCTTGAAGAGATCATGCTGCACATCGAAAAGGAGGCGTCGCTGTGAAAGAACTGTTGAAAAAAGAGGCGTTCTTCACCGCCCCGAAACTGACCTGGATTTTTCTTGCCTTCGCGGTAATGGCGCTGATCCCGGGTTACCCGATCCTGACCGGCGCGTTCTATATCTGCTTCGGCCTGTTCCAAAGCTACCAGACCGCGCGCGAAGCGAACGACATTCTCTACACCGCGATGCTGCCGGTCAAAAAAACCGCGGTCGTGCGGGCAAAGTTTGCGTTTGCCTGTCTGATCGAAGGGCTCGCTTTCCTGCTTTCATCCGTGTTGACCGCGCTGCGCATGACCCTGTTGGCGCACGCGGCGCCCTACGAAACAAACGCGATGATGAACGCCAACGTCGCCTTTCTCGGCTATATGCTGCTCGCGTTCGCCCTTTTCAACCTCTTTTTCATCGGCGGCTTTTTCAAGACCGCGCATAAGATCGGCCGCCCCTTCCTCACCTACGGCATCGCCGTTCTGCTGTTGGTGGCGGTCGCGGAAACACTCCACTTCCTGCCCGGGCTGACGCCCCTCAACGCCACGACGTTCGACCCGCTGCAGCTCGTGCCGTTCGCCGTCGGCGCCGTCGCCTTCCCCCTGCTCACCGTATGCGCGGAAAAAACCGCGGAAAAGCGCTTTGAAAAACTCGATTTATAATGGAACGGTTGAATTGTCAAGTGAAGTGCAACAAATTCTGAATTGAAGCATTAAACAAATCGACTGGTTTTTGAAAACCTAACACCTTTTTTGGCCTGGCGTTTTTGCCATAATAATTTCCTACCTTTTGTGAATGTTTTGCTGAACTACTCTATACTATCAGCATTCACGGAATTAGCATATATTTTATGCATAGTTTCATCGTCGTAATGGGTATCTAAGAATTGCTCATAGCGATTTCTTGGCTCAATACCCTCTTTACGCTGATTCATTCGGATTCCTGCCGAAGCCGAAAGGGCCGCGTCAAAGATGAAAAATGCGACAAAGCCGCATATAATTACGTGCGCAAACGGGATATTCACTTTCTCAAAGATATACGTGAAAAGTGGAATCATCAGTTTCACCCAAGCAACGCCTAAAATGCCCCAAAACAGAGAATACAAAAGACACACCCTGCCGTTGATGTTCAGCGGAAGATGGCTGTAATCCCAGGCAACAGTATGAAAAAAGGTTTCCTGTCCCCAGGAGCATATATATTCAACAACTGTACCGCTTAAAAAGGCAATCAGAAACACCTTCCACAACTGCGAATGTTCAAAATTCACAAGAATGATTGTCAGCAAAACAGCGCCCATTCCGTAGGCAACGCTTAAATGCCCAAGGACTAAAGATTTTCTGCTTTCAATACACCCGTTTTTAATAAGACACCAAAGCGTTTCAATCCCGTATCCCGCATAACAGCCCATAATAAAAATCCAGATGTACTGATAAAAATTGAACGATATTTTACTCATAATGCGCCTCCTCCTTTTGCGTTTATTGTAATCCGGGGATGGCGCATCTGTCATTAAGCAAGTCCGTGCTGTTGTAAAAAAATTTATCAAATTCGATTGTTTGCTTATTCTGCGGTGTGCTATAATATGTTACAATGAACGTGAGGTGATTTGATGTCCAACACAACAAAGATCGCGCTTGCGCAATCACTCAAAGAGGTGCTGCTGAAAAAGCCGCTTGACAAGGTGACGATTGCAGATATTACCAACAACTGCGGCGTAAACCGTATGACCTTTTATTACCATTTTCAGGATATTTATGATTTGGTTGAATGGACCTGCGTTGCAGATGCCGAGAAAGCGCTTGCCGGCCAGAAGAATTACGACAACTGGCAGGAGGGCTTTTACAACCTATTTCTGCTGATGCTGGACAACAAGGCTTTTGTTGTTAATGTATACCATTCTGTCAGCAGGGAGCATCTTGATATGTATATTCATCAATTAACGAAAGCATTGTTCGTAGATGTAATAAATGAAGTTAGTAAAGGCGTACCTCTTCAGGATACAGATAAAGAATTTATTGCCTCTTTTTATATTTATGCTTTTTCCGGCATTGTTTTAGATTGGATTGACCATCGTATGAAAGAAGATCCGAAGGACATCATCAAACGGGTTTCAATGATTATGGAAGGAAATATGGCGGATGCCGTCAAACGGTTTTCTAATCAAAACAGGCAGACCGATTAAAATTTTATCAGCGAGATGGATTTGATGATGGTATGACGACAGAAAAACGATATGATATACATTAGGGAGTCAATTCCCTTTCATCACACACAGGCGGCCTGCATCACATTCCCTTCATGCTGTGTTATACAGCTTTCCCCCCATTCTGTTGCGGCAGTATATTTTTGCAGGCTGCCGCTTTTTATGTTCAATTAAAGGAGTAAACAATGAGAAGAATACATACCCATCCAAGCGCAGTAACAGAATGTTCCGACAAATTAGCTTTAATTAAATTCGCCGTATATAATATCCGGCAAATGCGAAAAAGCGGACTGGATGATGAGACCATTACGCAGATTCTTTCCGAGCAGTTTGAGTTTTCGGATTCGCTGATTGAACAGTTGCTTTAAAAGACTGCCACAAAACAGTGGAAGCCGTTTTATCATCACTGTGAATTTGATGATTTTTTTGACAATCCGTGTAACTTGCTTAATGACTTTTTGATACACTTGCACTACAATTTGTAAAAATCAAATTTACAAATTGTAAAGGAGCGAAAGTGATGTCAAAAATCAAAAATTCATGGATGGTGAAAGCGGCCATCATTATAGGTGTACTAATCATACCTTTAATGTATACCTATTTTTATCTTGGTGCTTTTTGGGATCCGTATGCA
>CADBON010000069.1 GCA_902796315.1 Oscillospiraceae bacterium
AAAGCCGATGAGGGCGTTTTTGCCCAGCGAGATCTCGCCGTCGGCGGTAGCGGGGCCATCCGCAATGATGTCGCCCTTTTTGATCTTATCGCCGTCGCTGACGACCGGGCGCTGATTGATGCAGGTGCCCTGGTTGGAGCGCATGAATTTGACAAGGTTATAAACGTCGGTCTTGCCGTCCTTGGTCTGTACTTCGACCTTGTCGGCGCTGGTGCGGGTCACGACGCCGTCATGCTCGGCAAGAACCACAACGCCGCTGTCCTGGGCGGCTTTGAATTCCATACCGGTACCAACGATGGGCGATTCGGTCTTCAGAAGCGGAACGGCCTGGCGCTGCATGTTCGCGCCCATCAGCGCACGGTTGGCGTCGTCGTTCTCAAGGAAGGGGATCATCGCCGTAGCGACGGAAACCAGCATCTTGGGCGAAACGTCCATATAATCCGGCACGGAGGGATCGACCTCGCGGAACTCGTCATGATAACGGACGGTCACGCGGCTGTTGAGGAAGTGGCCGTCTTTGTCAAGCGGCTCATTGGCCTGCGCGACGCTGAAGTTATCTTCGACGTCGGCGGTCATATACTCGACCTCTTCCAGCACGCAGCCGGTCTTTTTATCGATTTTGCGGTACGGCGCCTCAACGAAGCCGTACTTGTTGATGCGGGCAAAGGTGGCAAGATAGGAGATCAGGCCGATGTTGGGACCTTCGGGAGTCTCGATGGGGCACATACGGCCGTAGTGGCTGTAGTGCACGTCGCGGACTTCGAATCCGGCGCGGTCACGGGACAGACCGCCGGGGCCGAGGGCGGACAGGCGGCGCTTATGCGTCAGTTCCGCCAGGGGGTTGGTCTGATCCATGAACTGCGACAGCGGCGAAGAGCCGAAGAACTCTTTGATGGCCGCCATAACGGGTTTGACGTTGACGAACTCCTTGGGGGTGCCAAGGCCGCCCTCCTGGCTCTGCAGGCCGAGTTTGTCGCGCACAGGGCGCTCCATACGGGTGAAGCCGATGCGCAGCTGGTTCTGCAGCAGTTCGCCGACGCAGCGGATGCGGCGGTTGCCGAGGTGGTCGATATCGTCCACGTTGCCCAGTTCGTTGCCCAGGCAGTTCAGATAGTTAACGGAAGCGAAAATGTCGTCGATGATGATATGCTTGGGGACCAGTTCGTCGGCGCGCTCTTTGAACTGTTCGAGCACGGCCTTTTTGTCGTCGCCGCAGGCGTCGAGAATTTCCTTCAGAACGGAGAAACGGACCTTCTCGCTGATGCCGGCTGCTTCGAGTTGCTCTCTCTTGACGCCCTTGAGGAAGTCAAGCGGGTCGACCATATTGTTGGAAATGACCTTTACGGCTTTGCCGTCGACGTCAAGCACAACCACCTTGACGCCGCTGCGGTCGATCTTTTCGGCCTTGTCTTTGTTGAGGGTGTCGCCTGCCTCGGCCAGCACCTCGCCGGTCATCGGGTCGATGACGTCGTCAGCCAGGGTGCCGCCGGCAATACGGTCCACCAGCGACAGTTTTTTGTTGAATTTGTAGCGGCCCACGCGGGAGATATCGTAGCGGCGCGGGTCAAAGAACAGCGCCTGGAGTTGGGCCTGAGCGGTTTCCAGCGTCGGGGGCTCGCCCGGGCGCAGGTGCTTATACACCTCGAGAAGGGCCTCTTCGGTGTTCTGCGTATTATCCTTTTCGAGCGTGGCTTCGATACGGTCGTCGTCGCCGAAGAACTCGCGGATATCGTTATTGGAAGAAAGGCCGAGCGCACGCACGAAGGTGGTGATGGGGACCTTTCTGTTCTTGTCGATCTTCACGTTGAAGATGTCGTTGGAATCGGTTTCATACTCCAGCCAGGCACCGCGGCTCGGAATAACGGTGGAGGTGAAGTTCTTTTTGCCGTTTTTGTCGAAGGTAAAGGCATAGTAAACGCCGGGCGAGCGCACGAGCTGCGAGATAATGACGCGCTCGGCACCGTTGATGACGAAGGTGCCGCTCTCGGTCATGATGGGGAAATCGCCCATGTAGATATCTTTGCTCTCTTTGACCTCGCCGGTCTCGCGGTTGTAGAGCATGGCGGTCAGATACAGCGGCGCCGCATAGGTAATGTCGCGCTGCTTGCACTCGGTCACCGAATACTTCGGCTGTTCGTCCATGCGGTAGTCGGTGAAGGTCAGGACCAGGTTGTTGGAATAGTCCGTAATCTCACCGATGTCGCGGAAGACCTCTTTAAACCCGACGTCAAGGAACCAGCGGTATGATTCTTTCTGGACCTCAAGGAGGTTAGGCATTTTCATAACCTCGTTGATTTCCCCGAAACTCATACGCGTGTTCTTGCCGAGTTTAACGGGTTTAAAATTCGACATAAGCATATCACTCCGTTCCTATTTCAACTTCCCCGGCAGGGCCGGAAGAAGCTGTATACTATATTATAAACCGCGGAAAAACGCCGCTTTTTGAAACCCTCAAAAACCCAATCGCGATATTTTTCCATTATAATAGAGTTTAATTATATGGGAGAGTTGTGTGTTTGTCAAGAAAAAAGTTTGTCAGAATCAAAAAGTTATTCAACACCACCGCCGGGCGTTTCGCCGCGTGTTCTTAAGAACACGCGGCGAATGATGTGTTCCGCAGCGGCAGAACATGATGCGCCTTACGGCATGATGCGATGCTGCGCATCATGATGTGCGCTGCGCGCATGAGCGGAACACGTCGCATCATTGCGACCAAAGGGAGCGGCATCATTTTTGCCTGGCGGCAAAATCATCATTTGCCCGTCAGGGCAAACATCATTCAATTTTGAAGTTGGGCACACAAACGTCCCGCCTGCAACGCATGCAACAAAAAAAGGACAGGTCTTTTGACCTGTCCCCTCTTTAAGGTGAACCTTATTTGAGTTCGACTTTGGCGCCGGCTTCTTCGAGTTTGGCCTTGGCAGCCTCGGCGTCCTCTTTGGAGACCTGCTCTTTGATGGTCTGGGGAGCACCGTCGACCTTGGCTTTGGCGTCGGCAAGGCCGAGACCGGTCAGCTCGCGAACGGCTTTGATAACGGCGATCTTGTTCGCGCCGACTTCGGCAAGAACAACGTCGAACTCGGTCTGCTCGGCAGCAGCACCGCCGGCAGCACCGCCGTCAGCGGGAGCGGCAACGGCGACAGCCGCGGTAGCGGAAACGCCGAACTCTTCGCAGATAGCGTCAACAAGTTCCTTGACTTCAAGGATGGACATTTCTTTGATCTGATCAACGATAGCGGTAATCTTTTCGGATGCCATAATAATTTCCTCCTAATGGGGCCCGTGCGGGCGTTATTTTGAGTTACGCTGCGATTATTCGGCAGCTGCGGGTGCGGCGTCGCCCTTGTCGACGACGGCCTGGAGAGCGCGGGCGAACATCGCGACGGGCTCGTTGAGGGTAGCGGCGAGGGTTGCGATAAGCTGCTCTTTCGAGGGCAGTTTGGCAAGACTCTCGACCTTGGCGGCGTCGATCACTTCACCGTCCAGGAAACCGCTCTTGATGGTAAAGTTCGGGTGCGTACCGGCGAACTTGTTCAGGATGCGGGCGGCGGCGACGTGGTCGCTTTCGGAAGTGGCGACGGCGGTCGTCCCCTTCAGAACGTCGCTCAGGCCTTCGAGGGACGTACCCTTGACGGCAAGGTTGAGCAGCGTGTTTTTGGAGACGGCGTACTCGATGCCGGCTTCGCGGAGCTCTTTACGAAGAGCGGTGTCATCCGCAACGTTGATGCCCTTGTAATCAACAAGAACACCTGCGACGGATTTCCCGAGCCGATCAGCGAGAGCGGCAACTTCCTGCTGTTTCGCTTCTAATACCTTTTGACTTGGCAAATCAATTCACCTCCGTATAACAAATGCCTTTCCCGAGAACCGGGAAAGGCACAAAAACACAAATGTTTCGGCTTTCCTCGGCAGGCGGTCGGACCGTTAGACAGCCAAATGGCTGAACCTGCTGTCTTAAGAACAGCGCTGTTACTATAACACACCCTTTCGGGCTTGTCAAGTACTTTTTTACTCCGCGACGACGGCGCCGCCCTGGAACTTGGCCGTATTGATACGGATGCCGGGGCCCATGGTGGTGGCGACCACGCAGGAGCGGATATAGGTGCCCTTGGCGGCGGCGGGTTTGGCCTTGACAACGGCGTCAAGCAGCGTCATGGCGTTTTCGGTCAGCTTTTCGCCGCCGAACGAGGCCTTGCCGATGGGGCAGTGGATGATGTTGGTCTTGTCAAGACGGTACTCGATCTTACCGGCTTTGGCTTCGGTAACGGCTTTGGCAACGTCGGGGGTGACGGTACCGGCCTTCGGAGAGGGCATCAGGCCGCGGGGGCCGAGCACTTTACCGAGACGGCCCACAAGGCCCATCATGTCGGGGGAAGCGATGCAGACGTCAAAGTCCATAAAGCCGCCCTGGATTTTTTCAACGAGATCCTGATCACCGACAACGTCGGCGCCCGCCTCTTCGGCGGCCTTGGCGGCGTCGCCTTTGGCGAAGACCGCAACGCGAACGGTTTTACCGGTGCCGTTCGGCAGAACGACGGCGCCGCGGACCTGCTGGTCAGCGTGGCGCGAGTCAACGCCGAGACGGATATGCATTTCTACGGTTTCATCGAATTTGGCGCTTGCCGTCTTGGCGGCGAGATCCAGCGCCTCGCTCACTTCGTAGAGATTAGCTTTGTCAAAAAGCTTGGCGCTTTCGACATATTTTTTACCATGTTTCATAAACTGTTTCCTCCCAATAGAGTGGTTAAATCGGTGTTACCTCCCACCCGAGAGCGTCAATCGACGACCGTGATGCCCATGCTGCGCGCGGTGCCCGCGATCATGGAAGCCGCAGTTTCCACGGACGACGCGTTCAGGTCGGGCATTTTCTGCTCGGCGATTTTTCTGATTTGCTCACCGGTAATCGTGGCGACCTTGTTCTTGTTCGGCACGCCCGAGGCCTTCTCGATGCCGCAGGCCTTCTTAATCAGAACGGCCGCCGGCGGGGTCTTGGTGATGAACGAGAAAGAACGGTCGGCGTAAACGGTGATGACGACGGGGATCGTAAGACCCATATCGTTCTTGGTGCGCTCGTTGAATTCCTTCGTGAACGCCATGATGTTGACACCGTGCTGTCCCAGAGCGGGACCGACCGGGGGTGCCGGGGTTGCTTTACCGGCGGGAATTTGCAGCTTAATCAAGCCGACAACTTTTTGAGCCATGTTTTGCACCTCCAAAATTCGTGGTATGGCGGAACAGATGCTCGTTCTGCTCCTCCCACATGCGGCTTGCGCCGCATATAACGCAGGGGTTTGGCCCCGTGGGGCTCCCCTTCAGCGGAATACTCCGCCTGTTACCGTGTTAAACTGCGGGTTTGACCTGGTTGAGTTCAAACTCGACCGGCGTCTCTCTGCCGAACATGGAAATCTTGACGCGGACAAGGTTGTTGTCGACGTCCAGCACTTCCACCAC
>CADBON010000070.1 GCA_902796315.1 Oscillospiraceae bacterium
ATCCCGATTTGTCGCGTTCATTATATCATAGTTTTTAGTGAAGAGCAAATATGTGTCACAGAGCACAGCGAGCATAGGATTTGTAAAGACAAATCCGGAAAAAGACCTTGAGGGGAAGCTGTTGAGCGCAAGCGAAGCGGAGGGATTGTTACAACCCCTCAGTCGCATAAATGCGACAGCTCCCCTTCACAGGGGAGCCTTAGTGTTGCAAAACTTCTTTATGACGGACGCCCCAAACGGCGAGTTTTTTTGATGGAACAATCGCGGTCGCGGGAGCCGTCAGCAGCCGAAAGCGTCCAGCACGGCGGCACCGCGGCGGACGAGAACGACAGCCTCGGACAGAGCGACGGGCACGGTATAGCGCCCCTTGCCGTATTGCTTGCCGTTCAGGGTGAGCACCCACTCGCCCTCGGGGACGTAAAAGGTGCGTTCGGTTTGCCCCTGTTCCACGACGGGGGCAAAGAGAATATCGTCGCCGAAATAGTACTCCTCGCCTTCCGTGTAGCAGTTCGGGTCGTCGGGCGCGGCGTAAAACAGCGGGCGCATCAGGGGCAGGCCCGTGACGGCGCAGGCGTCGAGTTGGGCCTTGAGATAGGGGCGCAGGCGCTCGCGCAGGGCGGCCCACTCTTTGAGGATGGCGAAATTCCGTTCGCCGAAGGACCAGAGTTCGTTGGGGTCGCCGCTTGCCTCTTTCAGACCGCTGCTCTCACCGTGGCGGCAACGGTTTCCGTGCAGACGAAGCACCGGGCAAAACACGCCGAACTGGAACCAGCGCACGATCAGTTCGCGGAACTCGTCGCTCGTGGTATCGCCGCCGTAAAAACCGCCGACGTCGCTGTTCCACCACGGGTTGCCGCAAACCGAGGCGTTCAACGCGCCGTGCACCTGGGCTTCGAGCGTGGCGAAATCGGAGCGGATGTCGCCCGACCACACCAGCGCACCCTTCGTCTGACAGCCGAAGTAGCCGGCGCGGGTGAGGGTGATATACTCCTCGCGGCCGAGCGAACGCATACCGTCGGCGACCATCGTAACGTAGTCGTACGGCGACAGCATGGCGACGGCCGTACCGTTGCCCCTGCTGAATTCGAGATTGCCGAAATCAACGGGGTTGATCTCGGGCTCGCCCTCGTCAAGCCACAGCAGGTCGACGCCGTTGTCCAGATAATTCTCTTTGAGTTTTTGCCAGACGAATGCGCGGGCGGCGGGGTTGGTAGCGTCGATCTCGCACTGGGGGCCGTAAAAGTTGAAGACGCGGTTGCTGCCGTCGTGCGTGCGGATCAGGAGCCCTTCGCGGCGCATCTGCTCGTAATTCTCGCTGTTCTCGTTCACCGTCGGCCACACCGAAACCGCAAGGCGCGTACCCATGGCGTGCAGTTCGTCGGTCATGGCCCTGACGTCGGGCCAGTAGCGCGGGTCGAATTTATAATCGCCCTGCTCGGTCCAATGGAAGTAATCGGCGACGATGACGGCGAGCGGTATCCCCTCGTCGCGGTAGCGGCGCGCGACGGCGAGCAGTTGTTCCTGCGTTTCGTAACGAAGGCGGCTCTGCCACAGACCGCCGGCCCATTCCGGGAAAGGACGCGCGTGGCCCGTCAGATCGGCAAGGGTAGCGGAAATCTCGGCGGGGCTGCCGGCGATCACGACGTAGTCGACAAAGCGGCAGGCGTCACTCTGCCAGCGGGTGCGGTTGGCGGCAAATTCCACACGCCCGGTGGAAGGACAGTTCCACAAAAAGCCGTACCCGCGCGAGGAAAGCACGAAGGGAATGAAGTTGTTGGCGTTGGTGTTCACCAGATCGTACGCGCAGCCCTTTTGGTCAAAGCGGTTGCCGAGATGATGGCCCAGGCCGAAGAAATGCTCGTCCGCATACGATTCAAAAGTGACGCGGCTGCTGAAAAAACCGCCGCCGAGCGACTTGTGATCGCGCCAGCCGCTCTCAAAGGTGAATTCCGGCTGTTCGGAAAGCAGTACGCGCCCGTCGCAGAAAAACGTGACCTTGCCGTTTTCGCACAGTTCGGCGGTAAGCGTGCCGACCGTGAGGGTGACGGCGTTCTCACTCTCGCTGACGGAGGCGGAAACCTCCTGCGGAAGCAGGTTATAGTTTTCGTCAATCACTTCGTGCGCGGGGAACGAGCGGAAGCGGATGGCGTTTTTGCCGCAGGGCGTGATCTGCAGCAGTTCTTTTTTCATCGGGTAGAGGATCCCGTTCGGGCGGCACTCAACTTTCATAGCGCTTTCTCCTTATACGTTGTTGCAAGCGGCGGTCACGCGTGGGTCAGTTTCATCAAAAAACCGCCGTTTGCCGCCATGTGCACGGCGACGCGGTCCGCTTTCGTGACGCGGGACGCGGTGCGGGCAAGCGTGCGATAATTGTCCGTGTCGTCATACAGGACGAGGTCGTACGCGCCGTCGGGCAGGAAATCGAGCGCAAGCGTGCGCCGGACGTCGCCGTTGGCGATACCGCCGACGTACCAGTCCGCGCCGAAACGGCGGGCGATCATCACGAAATCGTCGGGCGTGCCGTCAAGGAAGCGCGTTTCGTCAAAGTACGGCGGAAAATGCTTGAGCAGTTCCGCCTGCGGCGCGGTGCGGTACTGACTGACGCCGTCGGCGAAGCAGTGCACGCCGCCGGTGTAAACGGCGCTCATACCGAGTTGAAAACCCGCGGTCACGTTCGCTTCACGGGGCACGAGGTACTCGGTGAAATCGGTGTTGCCGACGGCGTAGCGCGTGAACGCGGCGCAGACGGAATTTGCGGGCGTGACGCTCCCCTGCTCCTGCCCGTAGATGCCCTCTTTATTGAGGACGTTGGGGTAGGTGCGCTCTTCGCCGACGGATTTGTTGGCACCGTGGGCGACGACCATCAATCCCACGTCCGCACAGGCGTCATAAATATCGTTATACAGGCGCAGCGTCGCCTGGTTCTCTTCGTTAAAGAAATCCACCTTGATACCGACGATGCCGTCGCGCTTCCATTCGGCAAGGCGCTCGCGCTTACGGGGCGTGTTGAGGTCGGAGCTGTCGCACCACGCGAACAGACCGATCCCCTTTTCGCGGGCGTAGTCGCGCCATTCGGGAAAATGATCGGGATAGCCGAGAAAGCGGCCGTCAAGCGCGCGGTCGCCCTCGTTTTCGGGCTGCCACCCCTCGTCCATAATGTAATACTGCCAACCCATGTCGACCGCCAGGTCGATAAAGCGTTTGAAGACGGCGGTGTCGGTCTGCCACGCGCTGTAATCGGCGCCGTGGGGACGGTCGCCGTCCAGCCAGCTCCACGCGGTAGCGCCGGGCTTAACGAACGAATAATCGCGCCCGTCGGTGCAGGGATCGGCAAGGTCGGTGATGAGGGTGCTCTCAAGAACGGTGTCGAGGCCGCCCGCGGTCACGGTACGCCACGGCGAAACGAAGTTCGCGGCGACCTGCACGCTGCCCTGCTGGGTCGCGGCGAAGCGGGAGGAAAACACGACCTGCGCGCCGTCCGCTTCGCTGACGTACGTCAGACCGCAGTATGCGCCGCTGAGATTGCTCTCGCTGATTTGCATCCACACGCCGCCCACGCGGGTGAGGAAGGGCATTTGCAGGATCTTGCCCGGCTCGTCATCGTTCAAAGTCGCGGCGGTGTACTTGCGGTAGTTGAACTCGTACCACTCGGCATATTTGTCGTTACACCAGACGGGAGCGTCGGCGGGCAAAAGAAAATGCGTTGCCTCCTCCGTGACCGCAAAATCGGCGGGGGCGGCAATCCCGTAACGGAAAGCGACGCCGTCGTTTGCGGCGCGAACGGTCACGGTGAAATCCACGCCGTCCTTGGCAAACACAGCGCTCAGTTCGCGGCCGTAACTGCGGCAGACCTTCCGTTTGCCGCAGGTGACCTCATACGTTTCATCCACGAGCCGTTCGCTCGACGAGACGAACCTGAGGCCCGCCGTGAAATCGCCCACACTCGTTTTCAACCCGAGCGCGGCGGGCGGCAAAAGGACCGCGCCGTCTTTGCTCACGGACCAAAGAAGCGTGCCGTTATCGTTCAAAGAAAGGGATATCCGAATCGTGTTGTCGGGAGATG
>CADBON010000071.1 GCA_902796315.1 Oscillospiraceae bacterium
GCAGAAGATTCCGCTGGTCGGCCTTTCGGCGCTGATGACCACCACCCTGCCCGCCATGGCCGAAACGGTCGCGGCCCTGCGCGACGCCGGAGCCGCCTGCAAAATCATGGTCGGCGGCGCGGTGCTCACACCCGAATACGCCGACAAAATCGGCGCAGACTATTACGCGAAAGACGCGAAAGCGGCCGCCGATATCGCCAAAGCGGTCTTCGGCAAATAAATCGCCAAACGGAACGGCGGAGACACCAAAGTGTCTCCGCCGTTTATCGTATACTATACTATTTTACAGCCATTGTACGAACGCGGTCTTGTCGACGTCGTTATAGCCGGCGCGCCGGTAGAACGCCAGCGTACGTTCGTCTTTGGCGCCTGTCATCAGCATCAGTTTATAGCAGTCGTTTCGGCGGGCTATCTCGCGCGCGAACGCAAGGCAGGCCGTGGCACAGCCGCGCCCGCGGTACTCCCGCGCCGTGACCACGTTCTCGATCAGCGCATAGGGGCGCACGTTCCGCGTCAGGTTGGGAACGACCACGCAGACGCACGACGACACGATCTTTTCGTCCTCTTCGCAGACGATGAGGTGGTGGTTTTCGTCAGACAGAATACTGTCCCACGTCCGCCACAGGCGCTCGTCCGCGGCGGGGATGTCGGTCTCGTGCAAATCCAGATACAGCGACAGTATCATCAGCAAGTCGGCAGGGGTTGCTTCGCGTATCGTCATCCTGTTACTCCTCCGCGTAGGCCACGCTGTAACGCACCTGCTCCTGTTCAAATACGCCGTCGTCGCCGATGGTCAGCTTGGTGTACCCCTGCAGCCAGTCTTTTTCGTCAAAGCCCTTGGTATGCAGACCATACGCGCTGTAGCCGGAGGGCTCGATGTAACTGAGCAGAATGCCGTCCAGCATAAGGCCGAAGTTGTTGACGTGGTCGTGACCGAAGAAGACCGCCTGCGTGACGTCGCTGTCGCGGACGGCGGCAAAGGTGCCGTTGTCATAGGCGGTGACGCAGCAGTTTTCACGCTTGTCGCCGTAGAGGAAGGTCCCCTCCTCGGCGGCCGCCCGCGTCTCGTACGGCGGGATGTGGATCAGCAAGATCGACCGGGCGTTCGGATCCTGCCGCTTGAGGGCGGCGGCGCTGTCGCGGTACCATTGCAGTTGGCTCTCGTGCGCGCCGTCATAGTGCGAAAAATCGTCGGGCACGTTGTGTGCGGCCGCGTCTTCGTCGGTGATCTCGTCGTAGGTATCCAGGCAGAAGATCGTCTGAACGGTCTTGCCGTCCGCGTTCTGCAGGGTGATTTTGTAGTTGCAGTCGCCCTCGACGCTGTCAAGGCCGCGGCGCATGACGCAGTGATCGTACGAGGCAAAGCGGTCCACCATTTCGGCGCGGGTGATCGAAAATTTGTTGTCGCCCTCGTGGTTGCCGATGACGCCGCCCCAGTACACGCCCAGTTTTTCAAACATCTCGGCCAGTTGGCGGGTGCGCGGGCCTGTCAGGCCGCCCGTAACGTTGTCGCCGCCGAGCAGTACGAAGTCGGGCTTTTCCTCCTGTACCGCGCGGATGAAATTCTCGATGGTCGGGCGGCTGGTCTTGTTGTTGCCGGCAAGGTGCATATCGGTGAACATCAGCACCTTGAAATCGCCGGGAACGGTTTTTTGCAGCGTGACGCTGTCCGCATCCTCGGCCACAATCTGCACGCCCTCCACACCCGCGGAAGCAATGCTGTCGATGGGGTAGTTGATGGGGTGCGGCAGCACCGCCGCAAGAACGGCGCCGCCCGCGACAAGCACGACCAGCAGACAGCAGAGCACGATTCGCAAAATCTTCTTTTTCATTCGGTCCCCTCCCATTCGGTACGGTTTCGGTTTTTTCCGCTTCTATTATTCCACACCTGACGGTCTTCGTCAAGCGACTTTTGCGCGCTTTTGGCGCTTTGCAAAAATTTTCCCGCGATTTTCTCTTGACAGTGAATGGCATTTATGCTATAGTAGTTGAGCATTCCACGAGAGGAGTGTGCCCGCTGGGCGTCAATGCCGGTGTAGCTCAGTTGGTAGAGCAGCTGATTTGTAATCAGCAGGTCAGGGGTTCGAGTCCGTTCACCGGCTCCATTTACTTGCGGGCTTCGTTCACAAGTGAATATGGGAGAGTTCCCGAGCGGCCAAAGGGGGCAGACTGTAAATCTGTTGTCAACGACTTCAGTGGTTCGAATCCACTCTCTCCCACCAGAAAAAAGCACGCGAAAGCGTGCTTTTTTCAATGATGTTTGCCCTGTCGGGCAAATGATATGTGCTTCGCACATGATGCCGCTTCGCTAATGATATGTGCCTGCGGGCACATGAGGGCAAACATCGCATCATTGCGCGTGAAACACGCAACATCATTTCGGCGCCAGCCGATACCTCATTAGCCGCCAACGGCGGCGACATCATTGACCTTTAATCATGATGCCATACTGCTCTTCGGGCGGATTCCATCCACGCCTTCGGCGTGATTTGGTACGGAACGACAAATTCCGTCGTCGTATCCACTCTCTCCCACCAGAAAAAAGCACGCGAAAGCGTGCTTTTTTCAATGATGTTTGCCCTGTCGGGCAAATGATGTGTGCTTCGCACATGATGCCGCTTCGCTAATGATGTGTGCCTGCGGGCACATAGGGCAAACATCGCATCATTGCGCGTGAAACGCGCAACATCATTTCGGCGCCAGCCGATACCTCATTAGCCGCCAAAGGCGGCGACATCATTGACCTTTAATCTTGATGCCATATCGCTCTTCGAGCGGATTCCATTCGCGACTTCGGCGTGAAGCGTTTTGCGGATGTGACGTGTGCCTATGGCACGATTTGCAGGCAAAACTCTTAACTGCAATTGTGCGTAAAACAATACTTCACTATGCCGCAAGGCATAACTTCATTGCGGCAACGCGGCAACTTCACTTAAAGGAGACCTATAAAAATCTTGATTCTCTTTGCACAAGTATTAGAGTGATGCTGATTTCATCAATTAATACAGTTAAATCAAAATCAAAA
>CADBON010000072.1 GCA_902796315.1 Oscillospiraceae bacterium
CCGTACGCCTCGTCGGCGCACATGATCTGCTCGCACCGGCCGGCGGCGTATAGGCGTTTGTCGCTTTTTTCGGCGTCCAGCCGTTCGCAGAGCATCCGCTTCTCGCTTTCGACGGTGTCGGGATCGAACGCGCCGTCCTTCAGCAGCGGACGGAACAGCAGTTCCATCAGCAGTTCGGCGCAGCTCGCCACGATGGGCTCGCCGTCCAGCGCAAAACGGTCGTCAATGCAGGAAACGCCGACGGCGATGACCTGATCCTCACCGCTCTTGGTGACGGAATCGGTAATCTCGGCGCCGTAGAGCAGCGCCAGTTTTTTCTCGAGGGCGGCCATCGACGGGTATTTTTCGCAGGAATGGGTCAGCACGCCCGGCAACAGGGCAAACAGCGCCGCCTCGTCGCCCAGCGGCAGGCGGAACGTCGCCGTGACACAGGCCGTGCGAAACCCGTCGGCGCGGGTCACGCACAGTTCCATCCCCTCGCCGATCGGCTCGTGGGTAAAGGTGTATTGCATAAAAGTCCTCCGTTTTGGTGCAAATATAAAACCAGTGTATAGTGTACCACAAGTCGACGTTTCTTTCCATAGGTTTTTGAAAAAAATTGCCCCTCCGATAGGAGGGGCGAAAACAGCTGCAGCACGCGCACCCGTTCACTCTCGGCGGAGCGCTTCGATGGGGTCGAGTTTGGCAGCGCGCGAGGCGGGCATCATACCGAAGAGGATGCCGATAGCGACGGAGAACGCAACGGCAAGGACGATCCACGGCACGCTGACGATGAAGGGCAGCGTTGTGACGACGGAGACCGCCGCCGCAAGGCCGAGGCCGATGAGAACGCCGAGGATGCCGCCGACGCCGGTCAGCACGGCGCTCTCGGTCAAGAACTGGTTCAAGATGGTGCGCCGCTTGGCGCCGAGGGCCTTTTTGAGACCGATCTCCGACGTGCGTTCGGTGACAGAAACGAGCATGATATTCATAATGCCGATGCCGCCGACAAGCAGCGAAAGTCCCGCCACGGCGACCAGCACAAGGCGTATGACGTTGGTGAGGGTCTTCAGCTCGCCCATATCTTCACTCGTGCTCTGCGAGGCGTACTTAAGCGCTTCGTTGGTGACGCTGCGGTTAAGCACTTCGGCAGCGGCGCGTCCGGCGGCGGACATCCGGTCAGCCGATTCGGTGCGCAGCGTCACAGTCTCGGGCTCGTCGAAGCCGTACAGCAGCGGCCACGCGGCGCAGGGCACGTAGACCGTCAGCCCGTTTTCGCCGTACTGCTGCTGATAAAAATCGTTGATGGATTCGTACTCGTCCTGTTCGGAATTCTTAGCCCGAACGACGCCGATGATGACGAAGGGCTCGCCGTTGATCTCAAGCGTTTTGCCAAGCGGGTCGGCGGTATCAAGCAGCGCAGAGGCGGCAGCAGCGTCCACTATGACGAACTTTCCGCCATTTTTCAGTTCCTCGTCCGAAAAGCCGCGCCCCGCCACCAGCGAACAGGCGGCCGTGGTGAAAAAGCTGTTGTCGACGCCGGCGACGTTGACGTTCTGAAGGGCGACTGAACCGCAGCGCACGCGCTGCCAATTGCGGGTGCGGCACCGGGACACGGAAACGACCCCGCGGACGGCCGCGATCTCGGCGATCGCCTCGTCGGAAACCGGCGGAAAGCCGAAGGGAACGCCGCGCGAAAAATCGTAGGCGAAGCCGTCGCTGTCGGAAACGACGACGGCCACGACGTTGTTGCCCGCGCCGATGAGACTTTCTTCCAGCTTTTTGTTGGCGCCCTCCACGACGGAAACGATGGTGATAATGCTCGCGATACCGATAATGACGCCGAGCATCGTCAAGAAGGAGCGCAGTTTATGGGAACGGATGCCCCGGAAAGCGAGGCGAAGATTTTCTACCATGGTTACGCCCCTTTCTTAAAACTCATCCAGCAGCGACGGCCGCTCGGTCGTGCGGGTGCCCGCCCTCCCCTTGGAACCGTAGGGGAACGCGATCAGATCATCTCCGGTGACGCCGGTGAGAAGAATGACCTCGGACGCGCCGTAATAATCGCCGCCGTCATTGGTGATTTTGCGGCAGGTGACGGAACGGCGCTCCAAACGGCCGCTGCCGTCGTCGACCATCATATAGGAACCCTTGTCGTCGCTGCGCACATAGATGCTTGGCACGACAAAGAGGTCGCCTGCCTTCGGATCAAGATAGGGGTGCAGGCCGACCTCGTCCCCCACAGCGAACCCATCGGGATCGTCCAACGCAACGGTAAAGGCGTAATAGGAAAGATTCATCATTCCCTCATACCCGACGGTGGTGGGAACGTCGTCGACCGAAACCACGGCGGCGGTGGTCCGGCTGTCGGTCAGGTAGTCGGTCACGGTGAATTTGTCGCCGATCTTGAGCGACGCGCGCTCATCCTCGCTGACGGTGCCCTGCACCACCATGCCGCCGAAACCCGTCACCACGCAGAAGGGTTCGCCGTCGGCGGGCGGCGCCAGCGGATCGCCCACGGCGGTCACGGTGCCGTCCATTTTTGCGGTGACGGCGGCGCCCTCCAGCTTTTTGCGGGCGATCTCAAGTTCGAGTTGTGCGGTGGCAACTTCGTTTTCAAGCTTGCTGACGGTCAGCCGCTGGTCGGCGACCAGTTTCGCTTTTTCAGCGGGCGTTACGCCCTCCGGCTCCGGCGGAAACCATTCGCTTTGGTCGATAACGCTCCAGTAGGTACCCTCCTCTACGGGTGGGAAAGTCGGGTCGACCGTCCATTCGCCGAGGGTTTTGCCCTTGGCGTCGACCACGACAAGCACGGCCGTCTTGCCTTGCTTCGCCCAGCCGTTGAGTTGGGCGGCGGTGACGACGGTCTCGGGCGTGCAAAGGTAGCGATAGGGCTTTTTCGCACTGCCGTCGCCGCTCATCGGCGCAGGCAGTTTCCAATTGTCGGGCAGAGAAAACGACGTCTTTTCAACGGGTTTGAGCGACTCGTACTCGGTAAGCCGCTGTTGTGCGAGCTGCAGAGAGTTGGAGGCGATATTGACGGCAAGTACGCCGTTATCGACGGCAAGCTGCAGCAGATCGGCATCGTAAGCAAACAGTTTGTCGCCCGCCTTCACGGTCTGGCCCTTTTTCACAAAGACCTCGGCGACGGTATTCTCGGAATCGACGATCTCGCGTTGCTGTTCGCCCTCGCTGACGGCGCCGGATCTCTCGCCACCCGCAGATTTGGCAGGGTAGCCGAGTTCGTTCAGCGGCCGAACGTACGCGCGCGACATGGAAGAACGCAGCGCAACAAGCCCGACCGTGATGCCCGTCGCAAGGATGACGGCAAGTACGAGCAGAACGATGCGGCGGCGCTTTTTGCGGCGGACGGGGTCAGTCGTTTTCGGTTGTTTGGGCTTGCGGCTCACACGGCGTCGCCTCCTTTCCGTCTTCGGTCACGATACCGTCCACGATACGGTACAGCTTACGGGCGCGCGCGCCGACAGCGGCATCGTGCGTGATCACGATCAGTGTGGTCCCCTCCGCATGGAGGGATTCAAACAGGTCCATAACCGACGCGCCGCTCGCCTGGTCGAGCGCGCCGGTGGGCTCGTCGGCAAGCAGGATCTGCGGCCCGTTGACAAGCGCGCGCGCAATGGCAACGCGCTGTTTCTGACCTCCGGACAACTGCGAGGGCAAAAAGTCCAGCCGGTCGCCGAGACCGACGCGCTGCAGCGCGGCGGCGGCAATATCGGCGCGTTGCGCGCGCCTGACGCCCGCGAACGAAAGCGGCAGCATCACGTTTTGCAGTGCCGTTTCGCCGGGCAGGAGTTGAAAACTTTGAAAAACGAAACCGACCTTGCGGCCGCGGATCTCGCTGAGGGCGTTATCGTCGAGGTTGAGAATATCCTCGCCGTCAAGCCGGTAAGTGCCGGACGTGGGGCGATCCAGACAGCCGATGATGTTCATCAGCGTGGATTTGCCCGAGCCGGAAGGCCCCATGATGGCGCAGTATTCGCCTTTGTCGACCGTCATGCAGACGTCGCGAAGCGCGGGCACGTCGACGCTGCCCTGCTGATAGGTCTTAAAGACGTGAGAGAGTTCGAGCAGCATCGTCAGCCCTCCGTTTCGGCGGTCGCCGTTTCACCGGCGGCAATGACCGTGTCAGCGTCAACGCCGTCTTCCGCAGCGGCTTCCGGAACGTCTTCATCAGCGGCGGGAACCGGTTCCACGTAAACATGCTGACCAAGCAGCAGTGCGTCGGCGGTGTCGAACGTAACGTAGAAATAATAGGAGGTCGCCTTGCCGGACACGTCGTCCTCCCCATAGTTGCCATAGTTGTCGCTCATCATCATACCGCCCTGTTCGTCTGCGTCGGCGGGCGTTTCGGTATCGATGGCGGAAACGGTTCCTTTCCACGAGGCGCCGCCCGTGCGGGCATATACGGTGACGGGTGTGCCGACAGACAGTGAAGCAACGTGCAGTTCGTCGATCTTGGCTTTGACGCGATACGCTCCAACGGCAGAAATGGTGATGTAATTGGCGCCGCTCTCGTCCAGCGTGTTGATCTGGCGCACAACACCGTCCATCTCCGCGGTAACAACAGCGTTCGCTTGCGCTTTTTTCAGCGATTCGATCTCGGCCGATTTCATGCGGCTGTCAAGTTCCAATTGATTGAGCTGGCTTTGCAGCTGCTGAATTTCAATGGTGTATTCCAGCTGTTTGCCTTTGTCCGCCGCCTTGCGTTCGGCCTCCAGTTCGGCGATCTGATTGCGCGTTTCGGTCATGCTGTTGTCGATTCCGTCCAACTCCAGCGTCGCCTGGCGGATAGTCAGCGCGCTCTCTTCCGTGTCGTAAGAGAACAGCTGCTGGCCCTTGGTCACATTGTCGCCCGGTTTGACAAAGACCTGCGCCACGGTGCGGGCGGGGTCGCGGGCGACGGTGAGCGTTTTCTGCGGCTCGATGATGCCGGCGTACCTCTCCGTCTGACCCTCCGAAGGAAAAAACGGCCCTTCGGGGAACGGCTCTATATCACTGTTACGGCCGGCTAAACACAGGGCGAGAACGGCGCCGCCGACCACTATGACGGCGACGATCACAAGGGCGATAAGCCGCTTTTTGCGACGCTTCTTTTTCGGCGCGGCGGGAGCCGGCGCAGGGGCCGGTTGAGCGTCGGGTACATACGTCGGCGCGCTTTCGGGCGCGGGCAAGACGGGCTTGGTTTCGTTCATAAGGTTCTCCTCCAAATCGGTTTGATAGCGACTTCATTATACCGTATTACACCCTAACACTCAAGTTAAGTTTTTATGAATTTGGAACAAAGAAGTCCTTTTCAATATATGACTGTTCTCACACGCGTTTTGTGGCAAACAATTTGAAAGATGCGCCTTTTTTTGCGGACACCGCAAAAGCGAATAAAGTTGACAAACGGCTTGACTTATGGTAAAGTATATGAGTTATATTTTTACTATTGAGAAGGAGCCGTATTGTATGTCCGGACATTCCAAATGGAGCACCATTAAGCGCAAAAAAGAAAAGACTGACAACGCACGCGCCAACGTCTTTACCAAAATCGGGCGCGAACTTGCCGTTGCCGTCAAACAGGGCGGCCCCGACCCGAACGGCAACTCCAAACTGAAAGACGTCATCGCCAAGGCAAAGGCCGCCAATATGCCCAACGACAACATCGACCGCATCATCAAAAAAGCGGCCGGCAGCGCCGACGGCGACAACTATGAAGAGATCATCTACGAAGGTTACGGCCCGAGCGGCATCGCCGTCGTTGTCAAGGCCCTGACCGACAACCGCAACCGTACCGCCGGCGACGTGCGTCACGCGTTTGACAAATTCGGCGGCAACATGGGTACGAGCGGCTGCGTGATGTTTATGTTCGAGCACCACGGCGTGATTATCGTCGAGCGCGAGGACACGGACGAAGAAAAATTGATGGAAGACGCGCTCGAAGCCGGCGCGACCGACCTGCTGACCGACGATGAAGATATTTTCGAGATCCGCACCGAACCGCTTGACGTCGGCGCCGTGACCGAGGATCTGACCGCCAAGGGCTACCGCGTCGTCAGCAGCGACGAGGCCTATATCCCCACGACCACCACCCGCCTGGAAGACCCGGAAGTGATGAAGAACATGAGCAAGATGCTGGATATGTTCGACGATAACGACGACATTCAGGGCGTCTGGCACAACTGGGAAAACGAAGAAGATTACGAGGGCTGATCGTCACTCCCCTATTGATTTTTTCGTTCTTTTGGGATATACTATTGAATTGAGAGTACGCTCAATTCTGTCACGCGACGGGTGGGTCCTGTGCGACGGGACGCCGTGAACCATGTCAGGCGGGGAACCGAGCAGCATTAAGCGGGCCGCCCTGTGCGCCACAGTCCGCCTGCCCGTCGTGTGACAGAGTTGAGCGTATCTTTTTGTGAAACAACGTCAGGAGGAACGCGTATGTACCGAGCCCTATACCGCAAATGGCGTCCGCAGGTGTTCAGCGACGTCGCCGGTCAGGACCATATCACCCGCACCCTGCGCAGCGAGATCGCCGCGGGGCGCCCCTCGCACGCGTACCTGTTCACCGGCTCACGCGGGACGGGCAAAACCACCTGCGCCAAGATCCTGGCCAAGGCGGTCAACTGCCTGCACCCCCACGACGGCGACCCCTGCAACGAGTGTGAGATCTGCCGCGGCATCGACGACGGTTCCATTCTGGACGTGGTCGAAATCGACGCCGCCAGCAACAACAGCGTGGACGATATCCGCGACCTGCGCGGTGAGGTAAACTTCACCCCGGCGCGCGCGAAGTACCGCGTGTACATCATCGACGAGGTGCATATGCTCTCGTCTGGGGCTTTCAACGCCCTGTTGAAGACGCTGGAAGAGCCGCCCGAACACGTGCTGTTCCTGCTGGCGACCACCGAGGTGCAGAAGATCCCCGCGACCATTCTCTCGCGCTGTCAGCGGTTTGATTTCCGCCGGATCCCGCCCGAGGATATTGCCGCGCGGCTTCAATACGTTGCCGGTCAAGAGCAGATCGATCTGACGGACGACGCCGCAACGCTGATCGCCCGCGTGGCGGACGGCGCGATGCGCGACGCGCTTTCCATTCTGGACCAGTGCGCGGGCGCGGGCGGCCGGATCACCGCCGAGACGGTCGGCGCAACGGTCGGTATGCTGGGCCGCAGTTATCTGTTTGAGATCTCCGACGCGATCGCCGCCGGCAGCGACGCCGACGTACTGAACATTATCGACCGCCTGCACAACTCGTCGTGCGATATGGAGCGGCTGATGAGCGATCTGGTCGGTCACTACCGCAACTTTTTACTTGCCAAAACCGTGCACGATCCCGAGAAATTCATCGTCTGCACGGCCGAGGAACTGACACGTTACCGCGAGGCCGCAAAACAACTTCCCTACGGAACGCTGCTGCACGTCATCGATACGCTGTGCGCCGAATCGTCGCAGCTGAAGTATGTTGCCAACCAACGCGCCCGCACCGAAGCGACGCTGATCCGCCTGTGCCACCCCGCCCTGTCGACCGACGGCGAGGCGCTTGCACGGCGGTTGGATGAACTGGAGACCGCGCTCGCCGCCCTGCGCGTCGGCGCACCGATTGCAGCCGCACAGCCGCAGCCCGAGCCGAAGCCCGAAGTGAAGCCCGAGCCGAAGTTTGAAATAAAACCCGAGCCGAAGCCCGAACCGACGCAAGCGGAACCCGCCGCCGTCGAAGAACCGGCCTCCCCCGCTTCGCAGGAAGCGCCCGCCGATGACGAGCCGCCCCTCCCGGACGAGCCGCCGCAGCTCGGCGCCGAAACCCCGCTGTTCGGCGAGGAACCCACGCCCGCGCGAGAACCCTCGGTTTTTGAGGAGAAGCCCGCCGCGGCAGAGCCGGATCCCAAGCCGATCGCGCCCGCTGAAGCACCTGCCCCGACGCCCGCCGCAAGCACGGCGTCCGGACTTGCGCCCTTCCCGCAATGGACCGCGGCGGTGGACGCCCTGAAAAAAGACCCGGTGCTGTATCAGATTTTGCAGACCTCGACCGCGTACCGCCGGGACGCCGCCGTTTTCATCGATTCCAAAAGCCCGGCCTTCCCGATGCTGCTCCAACAGCCGCAGTATGCCCAAGCGGTGACGACCGCGCTGCAAAAGGTGACCGGCGAAGATCTGCGGCCGATGGTTTTCTCGCCCGAAACCGAGGCGGAAGTCGAAGAAGAGGCCTATACGCTTGAGAGTTTCGTCAAAAAACTCGACGAAGCGGGCGTAGAATATACGATAAAGGAATAAACTTCCATAAAGGAGTTCAGACTATGAAAGCAAGGATCCCCAACCAGGGCGGCAATTCGCAGGCCCAAATGATGAAAAAACTGCAGGATATGCAGGCCGAAATGGCCAAGGCGCAGGAAGAGGTCGAACAGGCCGAGTACTCCGCCAGCGCCGGCGGCGGCGCCGTTGAGGTCACCGTCAACGGCAAGCACGAGCTGCTGAGCGTCAAACTGCAGCCCGAGGTCGTCGACCCCGAGGACGTGGAAATGCTGGGCGACATGATCATCGCCGCCGCCAATGAAGCCATTCGCAAGGCCAGCGAGGCGATGGAACAGCGCATGGGTTCCGCGACGAGCGGCCTGAACCTGCCCGCGGGCTTGGGGTTCTGAGATGGCTTACGACGTAGCGGCGCTTGAAAAACTGGTCGAGCAGTTCCGCAAATTCCCCGCCGTGGGCAGAAAAACCGCGCAGCGCATGGCGTTTCACGTGCTGGATCTGACCGACGAAGAAGCGCAGGCATTTGCGGACGCGATCTTGGAATCGCACGCCAAGATCCACCATTGCAAACTCTGCCACAATCTGACCGAAAACGAACTCTGCCCCATCTGCGAAAGCCCGAACCGCGACCACTCGACCGTGTGCGTGGTGGAGGATCCGCGCGACGTAATGGCGATGGAACGGCCGCGCGATTACGCGGGCGTGTACCACGTGCTGCACGGCGTCATTTCGCCGATGAACGGCGTCGGCCCCGATCAACTGACGATCAAAAGTCTGGTCGAGCGCGTCGCCGGGGGCGAAGTCAAAGAAGTGATCATGGCGACCAACCCGACCATCGAGGGCGACACGACGGCGATGTATATCAGCAAACTCGTCAAGCCCTTCGGCGTCAAGGTCACCCGCCTCGCGTACGGGATCCCCGTCGGGGCGGATATCGAGTACGCCGACGACGTGACGCTGATGCGCGCGCTGGAAGGGCGCAGCGAATTGTAACCCCGAATCCCGTCGAAAGGAGGAAACGTCGTGGGAAAACAAGAGATCAAGAGTATTGCCAAAAACAAAAAAGCCGCCCACGACTATTTCATTCTGGAAACGTACGAGGCGGGCATCGAACTGTTCGGCACCGAGGTCAAAAGCGTGCGGGCGGGCAAGGTAAACCTGAAGGATTCGTGGTGCAACGTCGTCAACGGCGAAATGCTGGCGAACGGCGTACACATCAGCCCCTATGAGCAGGGCAACCGCTTTAACCGCGACCCGCTGCGGCCGAAGCGACTGCTGATGCACAAAAAAGAGATCATGCGGCTGATGGGCGAAGTCAAGCAGCAGGGCTGCGCGCTCATTCCCCTTGAGGTCTATTTCAACGAAAAAGGGCGCGCCAAGGTCAAGGTCGGCCTGTGCAAGGGCAAAAAGATCTATGACAAGCGCGAGAGCGAAGCCAAGCGCGACGCGCAGCGGCAGATGGACCGCGCCGTGCGCATGGCGCAAAAACAGTAAGTATTCACACTTTGTTTCATCATTTGACAACATCGTGTGGTACGATAAATTTGTACGGGGGCGAAAGGATTTCGACGGGGACCTTAAGCCCGGATAAGCGAGCAGAGGTGCGGTACCTCTATAAAAATCGCAACTTCAAAACAACTGACGAACATCAGACTGTTTTAGCTGCTGCTTAAGCCAGCGGCCGTTCTTACCGGGAGGACCGCGACCCGGATAAGAGCGTGATTGAGCGGTGAACCGGCACGGGTGAGAGCCCTGTAACCCGTCCGGAACAAAAGGGCTACCGATGCCGCGAGCCCGCCTTTCGGCGCACGGCAAAGGGAATCTGAAACGGAAGGATGCGCTCGGAGAAAATCCGGAGGAGAGATTTTCGGACGTGGGTTCGAGTCCCACCGTCTCCACCAAAAAACAAGCAGCCCTCGGCTGCTTGTTTTTTTATCCAAGCCGCAGGCTTGGTATATCATCCCGCCGAAGGCGGACATATCATCCGCCCGCAGGGCGGTATATCATCACGGCTATGCCGTGGATGCCTGCGGCTTGATGAGATACAACGCTTCGCGTTGATGATATCCAATTCCTTCGGAATTGATGATATACCGCTCTACGAGCGGATACCGTTCGCGCCTTGCCGGGTGATCGATAAAACGGCGGATTTCACAATGTTTTTGTTGTCTAATGCACGAAACTGTGATATAATCATCTCGATAAATCGGGCACAAAGAAGGCAAACTATGGCTAAACGGTTTTCACGGAAGAAATTAACCTCCTTTCAAATAATTATCCTCGGTTTTCTGGGCGTGATTCTGATCGGAACGGTTCTGCTGATGCTCCCGGTTTCGACAAAAGGAGCGCACCACGCGACGCTTGAGGAGGCCCTGTTCACATCCACGTCCGCGGTATGTGTGACCGGATTGATCCTGCGCGACACCGCTTCGTACTGGTCCGGCTTCGGGCAGGCCGTGATCCTGCTGCTGATCCAGATCGGCGGTCTCGGGATCGTGTCCGTCGCCGTATTCATCGCGATCCTTTCCGGGAGAAAGATCTCGCTGCTGCAGCGCAGTATGCTGCAGGACAGCATCTCGGCCCATCAGTTGGGCGGGATCGTCAAAATGACCGGCTCAATTTTCAAGATCGCGCTGATCACCGAGTGCGTCGGCGCGCTGATCATGATGCCCACGTTTTGCAGTCGTTACGGAGCCGCCGGCGTATGGATGTCGTTTTTCCATTCCGTTTCCGCTTTCTGTAACGCCGGCTTTGACGTGATGGGCGACAAGACGGGCGCGTTCTCGTCGCTGACGTCCTTTGCTTCCGATCCCGCCATCGTCATCCCGATTTGTTTGCTGATCACCGTCGGCGGTATCGGGTTCCTCACATGGGAAGATATTGCCGCCCATAAACATCACCTGCGCAGTTACCGGATGCAAAGCAAGGTCGTTTTGGCGACGTCCGGCGCGCTGATCATCGTCCCGATGATCCTGTTACTGGTGTTTGAATTCACCGACGGTTCTTTCAAAGACCGGTTATTGCTCTCGCTGTTCCAGGCGGTCACGCCCCGTACCGCGGGTTTCAACACCGCGTCGTACGCGGATCTGTCGGGGACGGGAAAACTGCTGCAAATCGGCTTGATGCTGATCGGCGGGTCTCCCGGATCGACCGCGGGCGGTATGAAAACAACAACGCTCGCCGTTCTGTTTGCGGGCGCCTACTCGGTCTTTCGCAAGAAAAAAAGCGCGCAGTTGTTCGGCAGACGGATCGAAGACGG
>CADBON010000073.1 GCA_902796315.1 Oscillospiraceae bacterium
CGAGAATATCGAGACCTATATCAAGCGTCTTGAAAAACTGGAAGAGATCACCAATTCCTTCGACGGCGTTGACAACAGTTACGCCATTCAGGCCGGCCGCGAAGTGCGCATTATGGTCAAGCCCGAAGCCGTCAGCGACGATCAGATGGTTCTGCTGGCGCACGACATCGTAACGCGCATCGAGAACGAGATGGATTATCCCGGTCAGATCAAGGTCAACGTCATCCGCGAAAGCCGCGCGGTGGACTACGCCAAATAATCCTTGCAGACAAAGCGGAACTTTCTGCGGAGAGTTCCGCTTTTTCACTATCATCAAGAAATTCCGAAACAGAAAGAGGTGAGGATATGCGTCTGTTTTTCCTGGGCGACGTGGTGGATGAAAGCGGCTGCCGCTATCTGCAGCAAAAACTTCCCGCCTTCAAACGCGCCGAAGGGGTGGACGTCTGCCTCGCCAACGGCGAAAATTCCGCGCCCGGCAACGGCGCCACGCCCGATTCGTGCGAAATGCTGTTCGCCGCGGGGGTGGATTTCATCACCCTCGGCAACCACGCGTTCCGCCGTCCCGAGCTGGGGCCGTGGCTCGAAAGCGCGACCTGCGTCATCCGTCCCTATAACTACCCCGACGGCGCGCCCGGACGGGGCTGTGCCGTGCTGGATACCGGCCGCTACCGCGTCGGCGTCGTCAACCTGCTGGGCACCGCTTTTCTGCAGCCGCTCGGCAATCCCTTTGAGTATGCCGACCGTGCGCTCGCGGAACTTGCGGACTGCCGCTACATCGTCGTGGATATCCACGCCGAAGCGACGGGCGAAAAAAAGGCGCTGGCCTGTTATCTGGACGGGCGCGTGAGCGCCGTGCTCGGCACCCATACCCACGTCGCCACCGCCGACGAGCAGGTTTTGCCCGGCGGCACCGCCTACCAGACCGACGTCGGCATGACCGGCGCGGTGAACTCCGTCCTCGGGGTACGCCCCGATTTGGTCATTCAAAAGATGAAAACCGCCCTGCCCGTGCGTTTTGCCGTGGGCGAAGGGCCTTTGCAGGCCGACGGCTGTCTGATCGAAATCGATCCCGCCACCGGCCGCGCGACCGCGATCGAGAGGGTAACGCTATGAAACCGACACGTGTCTTTGCTCTGCTGACGGCGCTGGCGCTGCTCGTCACGTTCACCGCCTGCACCGGCAAAAGCGAGGGCGACGGTACAACCGCCGCCTCGACCGACCCCTACGTCCTGCCCACGCCGACGGTCACCGCCGACCTGTCGCTGCCCTACACGAGCGCCGCGGGCTTCGATCCCTACGAGACCGACAGCACGCTCAACCGCAACCTGTTCGGCTTGCTGTACGAAGGGCTGTACGCCCCGACAGAAGACGGACTCGGCAAGGCCGTGCTCGCGTCCGGCGGCGAGAACAAGGGAACGGCCGTCGAGGTCAAGCTCAACCAGGGCGTGACTTTCAGCGACGGTTCGGTCTTTACCGCCAAAGCGGTGATCGATTCGTTCGAAAAAGCCGCCGAGAGTGAATTTTACGCCGATCTGCTGTCCAATATAGAGAGTGCAGATGCCGTCGACAATTACACTGTCCGCTTCACGTTGCACGATCCCGACGCCTTCGCCTTCAACACGCTGTCCTTCCCCGTCGTCAGCGGCGAGGGGAACAAGACCGCGGGCACGGGTCCCTACCGCGTACAGACGCTTGAAAATGCCGTCTGCCTGCAGGCGAACGAGGGGTACCGCGGGGCCGAAAGCGTTGTCAACGAGCAGATCGGTCTGTACGATATGGCGGGCGTCAGCAGTCCCGTCTATCCGTTCAAGGCGGGCAAATTCTGCGCTTGGGTGCAGGACCTTGCCGCCGACGAATACCTCAATCTGTCGTCCGTCACGGTCAAACAGCCGACCACGCGGCTGGTCTACGTGGGCCTGAACAGTGAGTGGGGCGGCTCGCTCACCTCGCTCGACTGGTTCCGCCGGGCGCTCCATCTCGGCCTGAACCGCACCGACGTTGCCGCGGCGTCGTTCCTGGGGCAGTGCGCCCCCGTCGCCACGCCCTTCCCGGCGGCGTTTACCGAACGTGAAAAGGCGACCGTGCCCGATCTCGGCGGCAGCGCGGAAGCGGCCGTTAAGTTGCTGGAAAGTCACGGCTATACCGAACGCGGCGAGGACGGCGTACGAAGCGACGGCGGATCGTCACTGCGCGTGTCGCTGCTGGTGTGCACCGAAAACCCGTACAAAAAAGGCGTGGCCGAGGCCGTCAAGAATTCCCTTGCGACCATCGGCGTCGGTGTGGAGATCCGCGAGTTCGAAAACCCCGAGGACTTTTTGAAGGCTGTTTCAAGCGAGCAGTTCGATATGTATATCGGCGAAACGCTGCTGACCCCCGCTTACGATCTGTCGCCCTTCTTCGACGCCGGCGGGGCGCTGTGCTACGGCATTGACGAAGCACAGCAAAAGTCCTACGACGTCTTTCGCAGCGGGAAGGAGAGCGCCGCCGCGTTCTGCACCGCCTTCGGCGAGAGCGTGCCGTTTTTGCCGCTGTTTTACCGCAGCGCCATCGTCTCGGTGAACCCCAACGTGCGGGGCGCCGCCGACGGCGCGGACGTTTACGCCCAGGTCGCCGGGTGGACCGTCACGGTGAAAAAATAGCACTTGTAATTGAGTGCCCTATCATTTATAATAGACCATAAGGTTCTCTGAAAAAAGGAGTGGAGTTAATGGACCCCATCAAAGTTGATTTTTCCGGTAAAGGCAAAGCCAAGGAAGTGGTCATTCCGCCCGACAAGAAGATCCTCAAACTGATCATCAGTCTTGTCGTCACCGTCATCGGCGCGGGCGTGGCCTACTACTTCATTCTGCCGCCGCTGACCTTGAAGGCGATCGAACTGTACTACTATATCGGCGTCGTGCTGGCGATCTTCATCGTTATGAACGTCGTCACCACCCGTGCGTTCGCCAAGCCCGAATACATTCCCTACGTCAAAAAGGTCTCGCGTGTGCCGATCGTGATCGCGCTCGTGTTCGCGCTGATCCTGGGCATCGGCTACCTGACCTCCTGCGCGCTGTTCCGCGCCAAGGCGTACAGCCGCATCATCACCGTCAACGAGACCGAATTCGGCAAGGATGAAAGCATTACCACCATCACCGACCTGTCCGACTTCAGTTCCGTACCGATGATCGACGATGAGGTCGCCATGAACCTTGCCAACAAAAAACTCGGCGATCTGAGCGAATGGGTCTCGCAGTTCGTCATCGACGAGCCCTACTCCACCCAGATCAACTACCAGGGCAACCCCTACCGCATTTTCCCGCTGAAGTACGGCGACGTCTTCAAGTGGTTGAAGAACACCAGCAACGGCATTCCCGCCTACCTTCGCGTCAATATGTATACGCAGGAGGCGGAGGCCGTCGTGCTCAGCACCCTCGAGGGCGACGGGCAGTATATCCAGACCTCCACCAGCGAATATCTCAACGAAAAACTGTCGCGCGTGCTGCGCTTCGCCTACCCGACCTTCATTTTCGGCGTGCCTTCGCTTGAAATCGACGAGACCGGCCACCCGTGGTGGGTCTGCGAGCGCATCGATAAAACCATCGGCCTCATCGGCGGTGAAGACGTCATCGGCATGGTGCTCGTGGACGCCTGCGACAAGACCAACATCGCCTACTACACCCTCGATCAGATCAAGACCGAAGAGGATATCCAATGGATCGACCAGATCTATTCCAAGGATCTGCTCATCAAGCAGTACAATTACTACGGCAAATACCGCAACGGCTTCTTCAACGGCTATATCGGTCAGACCGGCGTCGTTTCCACCACCGAGGGCGCCAGTTATATCGCCAGCGGCGACGACGTGTGGCTTTACACGGGCGTGACCTCCGTCACGGCGGACGATTCCATCGTCGGTTTCGCCATCATCAACCAGCGCACCAAAGAGGCCGTCTTCCAAAAGATCTCCGGCACCACTGAGAGCGGCGCCCAGACCTCGGCGCAGGGCATCGTTTCCGATAAGGGCTGGACGGCCACCTTCCCCGTGCTGCTGAATATGGACGGCGAGGCCACCTACTTCATGGCGCTCAAAGATAACAGCGTCGTCAAGAGCTTCGCCATGGTCAGCGTCGAGCGCGTGCAGGACGCCGTCCGCAGTGAGGATGACGCCAACCCCGACCTGAAAGCGTGCATTGACGCCTATATCGCCAAGGTCAAGTCCAGTACCGGCCGCGTGATCAATATGACGATCGACGCCGACCTGCCCGACGCCATCGGCGGCGACACGCCGACCGGCCCCGACGAGCCCGACACCGCGGATATAGGGACCGTCACCGGCGTCATTACCGACATCCGCACCGCGGTCATCGGCGGCGAAAGCGTCTACTTCTTCGCGCTGGACAGCAAGCCCGTTTACTACTCCATCGCCGCGAGCGACAACAACGTTGTTGTCATTCTCAGCAGGGGCGACACGGTCACCATCACCTACAAGACCGGCGACGGGCAGATCCTGGACGCCAGGTCCCTTGAGGTCATTCCCGCGGCCGAAACCCCGGCTGTCAGCGCGTAACGTGCGGACGTAACCTCATACCATATAAAATAAAAAAAGACTCAACCGCTTGGTTGAGTCTTTTACGTTTGCAGGAGATTATCCCTCTTTGATTTCGCCTGCTTTTTTCAGGCACGCCTTCGTGACGCCGGGGCCGATCAGTTCGTAGATCAGCGTTGCGCTCAGGATCACGGCGCGGATCTTCGCCGCATATTGCGGAAAAGTTTGTCCGGCGACGAGCGAAAGGCCGATGGCCACGCCGGCCTGCGGCAGCAGGCAGGGGCCGAGGTATTTGCGAATGGTCGCGTCGGCTTTGCAGATCATGCCGCCGAGCGTCGCGCCCAGCATCTTGCCGGCGACGCGCACCGTGACGTAAATCACGCCCACCACACCGACCGTCGGCAGCACGCCCAGTTGCAGGCCCGCGCCGCTCGCGACAAAAAAGAGCATAAAGATCGGCGGGGTGATCTTGTCGCTGAGATTGATCAGGTGCTTCAGATCGCTGTCGGACGTGAAGTTTGCGACCACGGCGCCCAGCGCCATGCAGAACAGCAGCGACGAAAATCCGCACAGGGCGGAAAGGCCGAGCCCCGCGAAGATAAAACCGACGATGAGGGCCATGCGGTTGCCGTCTTTTTTGAAGAATTTCAGCGGCAGCAGGAACACAAAGCCCAGGATCGCGCCAACGACCAGCGCGCCGAAGATCTCGATCACGGGCTTGAGCACCAGTTCCCCGGCGCTTGCGCCCGCGCCAGACAGCGCGCCCGCAATCGCAACGGCGATCGAGTACATCATCAGCGCGGTCGCGTCGTCCAGCGCGACGACCGACAGCAGCGTTTCGGTGACGGGGCCTTTCGCGCGGTATTGTTTGATGACCATGATCGTGGCTGCGGGGGCGGTCGCGGCGGCGATGGCGCCCAGTACCAGCGCGAACTGCGCGTCGCCCGTCACGGGCAGCAGCACCCCGACGACCAGCGCCACGGCGAAGAAACTTTCCAGGCAGGCGATCACGATGGGGGTCACCCCCACGCGCTTGAAGTACGTCATTTTGAACTCGTTGCCGATGGAAAAGGCGATAAACCCGAGCGCCGTCTCGGAGATGACGTTGACCGCGTCGAGAAAGTTTGCGCTCAAAACGCCGAGCACGCTCGGGCCGAGGATCAGCCCGGCAAGCAGGTAGCCCGTCACGTTGGGCAGTTTGATTTTTTTCACCAGCCGCCCCATCGCCATGCCGCAAAAGATCATCAGCGCGAGGTCGACAAAGGTGTTTAACGGAAACGTTTCAGACAGGTTCAGCATCAGCGTGAAATTCCCTCCACATCGTCAATGGCAAGGGTGAACAGGATGCCGGTGTCGGGGTTTTCCAGCCCGCCTGTTGCCTTGTTTACAAGACGCGAAACGGTGGTGACGTCCTCGTCCTTGACGACCATAAAGACCGTCTTGTTTTCGGAATGGGCAGGGGCAAAGAAATTGCGCAGCGAGCCCGCTATGCGGAAATCATCCTCCACCTCGTTGAGTTCCTGCACCATGCCGCGGCTGTCGACGATGGTCGCGCCGGGCAGTTCCGCCTCGGCAAACTCTTCCAGCAATTCGTCCAGACACTCGGTTTTGTTGAGGATCAGCATAACCAACTTCACAAACAAGCGCTCCCTTCATAAATTGAACTGCCTTGTATTGTAACACCGCCGACGGCTTTTTTCAAGTTTTTGCAGCCGTTTTGCCCTCTCTTCGCCCCGCAACCCTTACGCCCTGTTATTTGACGTGGCATTTTCTTGTTAAAAAGGGGTAAAACGCGGGGCGGAACAGGGTGTTATTTGTCACATCTTCCAAAAATAAAGAAATTGCCTGAAATCCCTTTACTTTACCGCGATAAAGTGATAAAGTGATGGTGCAAAAACCTTTTGGAGGGATCATCATGAAAAAGAAACTGTCTGTACTTTTCAGTCTTATTCTCGTTTTTGCCCTGCTGGCGACGCTGGCTGCCTGCGGCGGCAACGGCGGTACCGAGCCCGAGACCGAAGCGCCCGCCTCTGAGCCCGCCGCTGAAAGTGACCTGGCCGCCGTCAAGGCGAAAGGCAAACTTGTCGTCGGCATCACCGAGTTTGAACCGATGGATTTCCTGAAAGACGGCGAGTGGGTCGGTTTTGACGCCGACGTCGCCAAGGCCTTTGCCGAAAAACTCGGCGTTGAGGTCGAGTTTTCCGTCATCAACTGGGACAGCAAGGTCGAAGAGCTCAACGGCAAGACCATCGACTGCGTCTGGAACGGCATGACCCTGACCGACGAGGTCAAGTCCGCCATGGAATGCAGCAACGCGTACTGCAACAACCAGCAGATCGTTATCGTCAAGGCCGACGTTGCCGATCAGTATAAGACTGCCGAGGATTGCAAGGACCTGCAGTTCGCCGTCGAGAGCGGCTCCGCCGGTCAGGAGCAGGCCGAGGCCAACAAGTTCAACTTCACCGAGGTTCTCGATCAGGCCACCGCTCTGCAGGAGGTCGAGGCCGGCACCTGCAACGCCGCCATTATCGACTCGCTCATGGCCGCCGCGATGGTCGGCGAGGGTACCGGTTACGCCGATCTGAACTACACCGTCGGTCTGAATGACGAAGAGTACGGCGTGGGCTTCCGCAAGGGCAGCGATCTTGCCGCCGAACTGAACGCCTTCTTTGCCGAAAGTTACAAGGACGGCTCCCTGCAGAAAATCGCCGAAACCTACGGCGTGCAGGCCTCGCTGATCGCTCAGTAACCCATCGTTTTTTCTTCCGTTCATTATACGTACCTTTGAAGCAGGGGCGCCGCCTCTGCTTCAAAGCGCTGTAAAAGAGGAGATCTCATGTCCTTTGCCGAACAGTTTCCCATTGTCTTTGCCGCGCTGAACGAGGGGTTTTTCCAAACGCTCAAATTGTTTGGGGTTACCCTCGCCGGCGCCATTCCGCTCGGCCTTTTGATCGCGCTGGGTGTTATGTCGCGTTTCAAACCCTTAAGCGCCGTTCTTAAGACCGTCGTGTGGATCGTCCGCGGCTCGCCGCTGATGATCCAGTTGCTCATCATCTTCTATATGCCCGGCATGCTCTTCGGCCACCCCATCTGGGGCGGCGGCGAAACGGGGCGTTTTTGGGCCGCGTCGGTGGCGTTCATCATCAATTACGCCTGCTATTTTTCCGAAATCTACCGCGGCGGCATTCAGGGCGTGCCCGTCGGGCAGAGCGAAGCGGGGCAGGTGCTGGGCCTTTCGCGGCGGCAGGTCTTTTTCAAGGTCACGCTGCTGCAGATGGTCAAGCGCATCGTTCCGCCCATGTCCAACGAGATCATCACCCTCGTCAAAGACACGTCGCTGGCGCGCATCATCGCCCTGCAGGAGATCATCTGGGCGGGCCAGGCCTTTATGAAGGGGCGCGACGGCATTTCGGGCCAACTGTGGCCGCTGTTTTTCACGGGCGTGTATTACCTCGCGTTCAGCGGACTGTTGACGGTGCTGTTCGGCAAACTCGAAAAGAAACTCGACTATTTCAAAGTGTAAGGAGGGGAACGGCTTGTCTGTACTGGAAGTGCGCGACCTGCGCAAAAGTTTCGGCAAAACCGAGGTGCTCAAGGGCGTTTCCTTCGATTTGAATGAGGGCGAAGTCCTTTCGATCATCGGATCTTCCGGCAGCGGTAAAACGACACTGCTGCGCTGTATCAACCAACTCGAGACCGCCGACAGCGGCACCGTCACCGTCGCGGGCGAGACGTTTTTTGACGGCGCGCCCAAAAAGCAGAAGGAATCGGACAAACGCCGCAATCAACTGCTGGTCGGGCTGGTGTTTCAGAATTTCAACCTCTTTCCGCAGTATACGGCGCTGCGCAACGTAACGCTGGCGCCCCGGCTCCTTGCGAAAGAGCGCCCCGATTACAAAGACAATAAAAAGGCGATTTTGGAAGAGATCGACGCCGGCGCCAAAGAGATTTTGACCAAGGTCGGACTTGCGCAGAAAATGGAGAATTACCCCTGCGAACTCTCCGGCGGCCAGCAGCAGCGCGTGTCCATCGCGCGGGCGCTTCTGCTCAACCCCAAGGTGCTGTTTTTTGACGAGCCCACCTCCGCACTCGACCCCGAATTGACGGGCGAGATCCTCAAGGTCATCAAGGGACTTGCGCAGGAAAAGCGCACCATGGTCATCGTCACCCATGAGATGGAGTTCGCGCGCGCCGTATCCACCAAGGTCATTTTTATGGACGACGGCGTCATCGCCGAGCAGGGCACGCCCGACGAGGTGTTCGGCAACCCGAAATCCGAGCGGACGAAAGCGTTTATCCGCAAATTCCACGAATAACGTCCTTGACAATTATTCCTTAGTCGTAACGCAAAGGCACTTTTGATAGTAACTTGTCAAAAGTGCCTCTTCTATGAGTCGAAATTGTGGTTGTGTCGCAACAATGTTGCTACAAATATTGACTTTTGGATGGAATAATGATACAATACCAACAGAAAATACGATTGGAGGTGTTCGTATGAATAATGTTGTATCATCCCCTAAAACCGATATGTTCCGTTTTAGAATAAACCCCGACGTCCGCAAAGCGGTGGAAGCCGTTTATGAAAAGAACGGTCTTTCTTTAACACAGGCAATCAATATTTTTATTCAGCAATCGCTCAATACCGGAGGTCTGCCTTTTCAGGTTACTGATGATAATGCCGAGATAATCAAGGCAAAATCCATGGAGCGTTTGATGAAGGAACTTGAAGCAGGCAAGGCGTCCGGCAATGTTGTTTCAGAGGCAGAAGTATACGCTATGCTCGGGGTTAATCCATTATGAAAGTAGTTTACCGCCCTGCTGCGATTGAGGATATTCAGTCAACGGCAGCGTACATTGAGAACGAATTGAAAAATCCGCAAGCCGCCGAACGCTTTAAGGAAAGGATCCTTTATTCCGTTTCTTTGCTAAAAGATAACCCCAATATGGGGATCTTTCTTTCCGATAAATATGATTTCATAAAAAGCGATTACCGGTATATTATCGTCAATAAACAGATTGTTTTTTATGAAATCTATGAGGACACAATCGAGGTTGTTCGTGTGCTTGACGGCAGAACAGATTATCTTACACAGTTACTTTAATATCGCAACAACATTCGGCATTTTGAAATGCACCCCAAAAGTTGGACAATCTACCGCATTGTCTGACGTTAGGGGTGCATTTCGTTATGCCTCACACCGACGGCTTGCCAAGCATAGTATGCTTGCAGGGAAACCCCACGCCGCCGGAGCGGTGGCGCGGTGCCCGCCGCGCCCGCAGAACAGCCGCCCCACGCGGCGGCGTGTTTTCATAATATGCGGCCCGGAAAGATCCGGGCCGCGTCGTTTGCTTACAGATTGTCGAGAATGGCGAGGATGATGTCGGGAAACGCTTCGAGGTCGGTCGAGCGGTTGCCGCGGTACTCCACGGCGGACGCGTCGTTGGCGTCGTCCGAGATCTTGCGCACGCTGACGAAGGGCACGTCAAACAGACGGCACGCCGAGCAGAGCGCCGCGCTCTCCATATCAAACGCGTTGATGCCGAACGTCTCGTGATAGGCCGCGCTGCGCACCGGGTCGGTCAAAAAGATGTCGCCCGTGCCGAGTTTTCCGTGGCAAAAGCCCTCGACGGCGCGCACGCGCCGGGCGAGGTCGCTGTCGCAGGGGTAGATATAGTCGACCTGGTTCATTTTTTGACCGGGTTTGTAGCCGAGGGGCGTCATATCAAAGTCGCACTCCACGCAGCTGTCGCCGACGAGAATATCGCCCTTGTGCACGCCCGAAACGGCGCCGCTCCAGCCGGTGTTGATCGCGCCGTCATAGCTTCCCTTTGCCAGAATGGCGGCGGCGCCCTGCGCGGCGTTCACCTTGCCGATGCCGAAGCACACGGTCGTGACCGCGATGCCCTTGTATGTGAAATCGGCGGCGGGCATTTTTTGCAGGGTATAGGTTTTGAAATCTTCCACGCGGCCGTCAAGGCCGTTGCAGAAGGGGGTGAACTCGTCCGTGTCGGCGATCAGGATCAGATAGTGTTTCATTGTGCGGCCTCCTGTTCCTGCGCCAGCGCCTCGGTCAGCGCTTTCGCGAGTTGGTCGGGGCAGGACGTCGGTTTGAAGCCGCAGCGGATGCCCGCCAGCGTTTCGGCGACCTCGGCGGCGGGTCTGCCCTCCACCAGTTTGCCGATGCCCTGCAGATTGCCGTGGCAGCCGCCCTCAAAGCGGACGCCGCGCACGATGCCGTCCTCCAGGTCAAAGGTGATGGTGCGTGAGCAGGTGCCGTTTGTTTTGTAGGTGTGCGTCATGGTGTATCTTCCTCCTTTTTCGGGGTGTTGCGCAGAATTTTCAATGCTTCTTCGATCGTGTCGACGGGACTCTGCCCGGGGGCGCGCTTGACCGTGATATAGGTCTGCTGTCCCGCCGAGACCATGATGCGGCCCCGCAGTTGCTCCGCAAGGCGCGACACTTTATCCATATCGATCGCGTTCGAAAACAGCAGGATGTTGCTCTCGTTTTGTCGGATCTCGTAAATATCGGCGGCGGCCGCCGCGCTGCGCGCCAGCGCCACGCGGATAAGGCCCGTCACGGGTTTCGGCGGCTCGCCGAAACGGTCGATCAGTTCGTCGGTGACGTCCAGCGCGTCCTCCTCGGTGCGCACGTCGGCGATCCGCTTATAAATGCCCAGCCGGTGCGGCAGACTCGGGATATAACTCTCGGGGATAAACGCATCCACGCGGATATCCACCAGGCATTCTTTCGGCGGTTCGGGCGGCGCTTCGCCCTTTTCTTCGCTGACGGCTTCCGCCAGCAGTTTCATATAGAGTTCATAGCCCACGCTCTCCATATGCCCATGCTGTTCGCTGCCCAGCAGGTTGCCCGCGCCGCGGATCTCGAGGTCGCGCATGGCGATCTTGAAGCCGGAGCCGAACTCGGTATATTCGCGGATGGCCTCCAAACGCTTTTGGGCGATCTCCGACAGCGCCTTGTCGCGCGCAAAGGTGAAGTAGGCGAAGCCGCGGCGTGACGAGCGCCCCACGCGGCCGCGGATCTGGTGCAGTTGGGCAAGGCCCATGCGGTCGGCGTTCTCGATGATCAGCGTGTTGGCGTTGGGCACGTCCACACCCGTTTCGATGATCGTTGTGCAGACCAGTACGTTGATCTCGCCCTCCAGCAGTTGCCGCCACACGTCGCTGAGCTTGTCTTCGCTCATTTTGCCGTGGCCGATCCCGATGACAGCCCCGGGCACCGACTCCTGCAGTTTGCTGACCGTCGCGGGAATGCTCTCGATGACGTTGTTGAGGTAATAGACCTGCCCGCCGCGGCGCAGTTCCTTGCTGACTGCCTCGGCAATGATGCCCCAGTCGTGCTCCAGCACATAGGTCTGCACGGGGAAGCGGTCCTGCGGCGCTTCTTCGATCACGCTCATATCGCGGATGCCGCTCATGGCCATGTTCATCGTGCGGGGGATGGGCGTTGCCGACAGCGTCAGGCAGTCCACGTCGGGGTACAGTTCCTTGAGTTTTTCTTTCTGCCCCACGCCGAAGCGCTGTTCCTCGTCCACGATGATCAACCCGAGGTCGCGGAACTGCACGTCCTTGGAGATCAGCCGGTGCGTGCCCACGATAATATCGATCTCGCCGCGCCGCAGTTTTTTGAGGATGGCGGTCTGCTCTTTCGCCGAGCGGAACCGCGACAGCATCTCCGTTTCAACGGGAAAGCCCTCAAACCGGCGGGTGATGGTGTTGTAATGCTGCAGGGCAAGAATGGTCGTCGGCACCAGGATGGCGCATTGTTTGCCGTCCGCCACGCACTTGAAGGCGGCGCGCAGGGCGACCTCCGTCTTGCCGAACCCGACGTCGCCGCACAGCAGGCGGTCCATCGGGTGTGGCTGTTCCATATCGTGCTTGATCTCGGCGGCGGTCTTGAGCTGGTCCTCGGTCTCGTCGAACTCGAAGCGGCGCTCAAAATCGTTCTGCATATCGATATCGGGCGAAAAGGCGAAGCCCGGCGTGCTTTGCCGCTTGGCGTACAGTGCGATCAGATCGCGGGCGATGGATTTCGCCGACGCCTTGACGCGCGCCTTGGTGCGGTTCCACGCGTCGCCGCCCAGTTTCGAAAGGCGCACTTCGCGGCCGTCCTCGTGCGGGCCGATGTATTTGGAGACAAGATCCAACTGCGTGACGGGCACGTACAGCGTGTCGCCCCCCGCGTAGCGGATGGTGATATAGTCCTTGCGTAGCCCCGACACGTCCAATTGCCGGATGCCCTCAAACACGCCGATACCGTGCACGACGTGCACGACCGTGTCGCCGCGGTGCAGTTCGTCCAGACTCTGCACGGCGTCGGCCGCACGGTACCCCTTGCGGCGTTTGCGGGCGGGCTCGGCCCCCGCGCCGCCGTATGAGATCAGCAGAAAATCCTCGCCGGGCAGGGCAAAACCGCCGCTCAGCACGCCCGGCAGCACCGTGACGGTCTTGGCGGGGAACTCCGCGGGCGGCACGCTGAGATAGATCGCGTTCACGTCCTCGGTCTCCAGCGCTTCGGCAAGCGAGGCCGCCGCCTTTTCGGTGCCGGCCTTGACCACACAGCGCGTGCCGTGACTGAGCGCGGGGCGCAGATCCTCAAGAAGATGGGCGAGCGTGCCGTCCCACCGGGCGGTGCGGCGCACGGTGAAGTTGACCAGCGCCGACACGGGTGTGTCGAACGATCCGCGGGCAAACACGTCCGCGTAGATCGCGTTCCGTTTTTCGTATTGCAGCAGCCATTCCGGCTCGGTCAGGCCGTAGGCGTCCAGCCCTTTGGCGAGAACGCCGTTTTCAAACATCGCTTTCAGTTCCAGCGTAAACTGTTTCTGCGTGCGCTCAAAGGCACGCCGCACGTCCGCGCTCTCGCAGATGCACAGCAGATCGTTCGGGCAGTAATCCAACAGCGTGACGCGCTCGCCGTACGCGACGGGCAGATACTTGTCGCACGACGAGGGGCGGATGCCCGAATCGAGATAGTCGAGATCGTGCGCAAATACCTCTTTCGCCTTTTTACTGCCCTTGCCGCTGACGGTCTCGGCCAGTTTTCGCACGGCGTCGGCCAGCGCTTCGGTGCTGTCAAACAGCACTTCGGCGGCAGGGGAGACGGTACAGCAATCGGCCCTGTCGGTGCGGCGCTGGGTGTCGGGGTCGAACACGGCGAGGGTGTCGACGGTGTCGCCCCAGAATTCCAACCGCACGGGCGCCGGCGCGTTGATCGGGAAAAAATCCACGATACCGCCGCGCACGGCGAACTGGCCGCTGCCCTCGACGGTCTCGGCGCGTACAAAGCCGGCGGTGAGCAGGGTTTCGGTCAGTTCCTCCACGCTGAGCGTATCACCGGGGCGTACCGTCAGCGTGCGTTTTTTCAGTTCCTGCGGGGGCATAGTGAACTGGGCGGCCGCCTCGGCGGTCGTGACCACGGCGGCGTAGTCGCCCTCAAGGATCTTGCCCAGCACCGCCAGGCGCTTGTGCTCAAACTCGCGCGACTGCCCCTGCGACAGCGAGAAAGAATAGTCGCGCGCGGGGTAAAACAGCGCCTTTTTTCCGTTCCCCGCAAACTCGTTGAAATCGGCGGCGAATTGCTGCGCCGCGGCCTCATCGGGTAAAACGAGCAGCGCTCCGCGCGACAATTTCGCGCAGAGTGCAAAAAACAGATGGGCTTTCGAACTGCCGGAAAGCCCCAGCAGACCGACCGGCCCCTTCGCGGCGGCGACGGCGCTGACGGTCTCGCGGAATTCCGGCGCGTTTTCAAGCAGTTGCAGGAAACCGGACATGTTCCTCCTCGGGGTCAGTGGTTATATTTGGACATCGCCCCGTCAAAATCCCCCTCCAGCAGGTAGGGGAGCGCGTCGCAAGCGTTCTGCATCGCTTCGCGCATTTTGGGGATGTCTTTATCGGGAATACGGCTCAGCACCCAGTCCGCCAGGTCATAATCGGGGTGGGGCTTGGCGCCCACACCCAGGCGCACGCGGGGAAAATCCTCGCTGCCGAGGTGTTCGATAATGCTCTTCAGACCGTTGTGACCGCCGGCGCTGCCGCTGCGGCGGATGCGCAGACGGCCGGGATCGAGCGAAATATCGTCCGAGATCACGATCACGTGCTCGGGTGGGATCTTATAAAACTTTGCACACTCGCCGACCGCGGCGCCGCTGTTGTTCATCATCGTCTGCGGCTTCATCACCAGCACGCGGTGACCGCCGACGGTCGCGTCGCCGACCAGGGCGTGGAATTTGAGTTTGTTGACCTTGATATGCCACTCGTTTTCCAGCAGTGTCACGCACAGAAAGCCCGCGTTGTGGCGGGTGGTCTCGTAGCGGCTGCCGGGGTTGCCCAGACCCACGATCAAAAACTCATAAGCGCCCGATGGGCTGCGTTTCCAAAACATATTACTTCTCCGTATGCTGACGCTTGTAGGGCTTTTTGACGTTGACCCAGTCCTCTTTGACGGTCTGGCGGCTGCGGGCAACGGCCAGCGCGTTGTCGGGCACGTCCTCGGTGATGGTGGAGCCCGCGGCGGTAAAGGCGTTTTCGCCGACCGTGACCGGCGCCACGAGGTTGGTGTTGCACCCGAGGAAGGCGCCGTCTTTGACCGTGCAGCGCGCCTTGTTGCGGCCGTCGTAGTTGACGGTCACACAGCCGCAGCCGAAGTTGACGTTCTTGCCCACGTCGCTGTCGCCCACGTACAAAAGGTGCGGCAGCTTGGTACCCTCGCCGACGACGGAATTCTTGACCTCGACAAAGTTGCCGACGTGCACGCCGTCCGCCAGGCGCGTGTTGGGGCGCAGGTGTACGAACGGCCCGATGCTCACGCCGTCGCCGACCTCGGCATTCTCGCTCTGCACGCTGTTGAGCGTGGAACCATTGCCGACCGTCGTGGATTGCAGATAGGAGTTGGGGCCGATCACGCAGTCGGTACCGATCACGGTACCGCCCGTGAGGATGGTGCCGGGCAGCAGGGTGGTGCCGCGGCCGACGGTAACGCCCTCGTCGACGATAACGCCGTCAAAGCAGGGGATGTTGACCCCTTCGCACAGCAGACGCTGTAAAATTTCGGTTCGTCTTTCGTTGGTGACCATAACTTTCACTCCGTGGTTCAGAATTCGCCTGTTATCATACCATATTATCCCCGCTTTTTCAAGGGAGAGTCCCCGAAAAATCCCGCGACGGCAAACGCTTTTCATTTCGCCGGGGAGCGGCGGCGAAATATGGTTGTTTTTTTTCAAAAGATATTGTATACTATTACAAATATGCGAAAAGGGGCAAAACTTTGAGCCGGACCTTCAAATGCAACCTGCTTTGCTTTTTGGCTGTCGTGATCACGGCGGTCTTGGCGTGTTTGCTTCCGTTCCTGTCGCGCTACAATCCGCAGCCCATCAACGGTGCGGTCGTTTCCTCGGGCCGCTGCAGCGTCGCTCCCTTTGATTTGACCAAAGAGAGCGCCATACTGGCGGGCGAGTGGGAGTTTTACTGGAACAAACACATCGTTACCGATAACCTGCGTCCCGCCGAGCCGGATGATTTCGTACCCGTGCCCGCCTCGTGGACCACCTACGACAAGCCCTACGCCGGGGGCGGCACCGCCAGTTACCGCGCCGTCATCACCGGCATCGGCGGCAATATCCCCGTCGTGGTGGGCGTTCGCAACCTGCCGTGTGCCTGCCGCGTCTACTTCGACCGCCACCTGGTCTACACCAACCGCTTCCCGTCCGGGGGCGCGCAGAACGCCGACGGCCCCACTCAGTTGTTCACCTCGCCCGTGCTCGCGTCGTCCGGCTATCACGAGATCGTCGTCGAGGTCGACGCCATCTATGCCGGCGGTCTGACCGACGCGCCCGTCATTTCCGGTTACGCGCATTTCCAGACGGTGCAGTATGCCAGTATCGCCATGCGCTATCTGATCATCGGCGCGGTGCTGCTGTTTATGCTCGGTACGATCTTGCTCTGCGTGCTCGCGCGCAACGCGTCGCGCCAGTTCTGGCTGCTGGTGCTGTGCGTGGCGTTCGTCATCCGTATGCTGCTTTCGGCGGACGCTTACCTCGTGTCGCACGTGCTGTTCTTTGATCTGAGTTACGAACTGCTCACGTCGCTGATATACGTCTCGACCTATATCATCAAGCTGGCGATGATGATGCACCTTGTCACCACCGGCCTGATCCGTATGAAGCAGGGGACCATCGTCGCCGTGTCGGCGGCCTTCCTGATCTGCGCCTTTGTGCCGTATTTCCTGTTTGAGCGCATCTACGTCGCCAACGTTTATATGTGGCTGCAGTCGGTGGCCTATCTCGTCGACGTTTTCGTGATCCGCAAACTCTGCGGCGCGGTGGTCGACAAACACCGCTTCGGCACGCGCTATCTGCTGATGTACTGCGTCACCGTTGCCGCCATCGTGCTTGACAACTTCTATATCAACGGCTTCGTCATCCCCAACGTGTCGCTCGTCATGCCGTTCGCGTGCGTGGTGTTCATCGGCCTTGCGCTGGTCGAGCACACCGTTCATACCGACGAATCGTTCCGCGCGGCGCAAAAAGCAAGCGCCCTGCGGCAGGAACTGGCCGATCTGAATATGCGGGTCATGCTCTCGCAGATCCAGCCGCACTTCCTGTATAATGCGCTCAATACCATCAAGTATCTCATTCGCCGTGACCCGAAGGCCGCCGAGGGCGCCGTGGTGCGCTTTTCGGCCTACCTGCGCGCCAATATGGATTCCCTCACGCAGAAAGAGCCCATCGATTTTGCCAAGGAACTCGAGCACGTGCAGAACTATATTGCCATTGAGCAGGTGCGGTTCGGCGAACGCCTGAAGGTCGAGTATGACATTCAGGTCACCAACTTCACCATCCCGCCGCTGACGATCCAGCCGCTTGCCGAGAACGCCATCAAGCACGGCGTCAACCAAAAGCCCGAGGGCGGTACCGTGCGCATCGCCACCCGCGAGGAGGACGGTTTCGTCTGCGTCACCGTGTCGGATGACGGCGTCGGCTTCGACCCGAACGCCATCGTCGAGCAGGGCACCCGTACCCACGTGGGTCTTTCCAATATCCGCACCCGGCTCAAAGCCATGATGAACGCGGACGTCGAGATCAAAAGCACCGTCGGCGTCGGCACGACCATCACGGTCCGTATCCCGCGAGAAAGGAATGCAGAGAAATGAGGATTTTAGCAGTTGACGACGAGGTTCTGGCCCTTGCCGATTTTGAGGATACCTGCCGCGAAGCGGGCATCCGCGACGAGATCGTCACGTTCAGCAACCCGCTGGACGCGCTCGGTTACGCCGCGACCAACCGCGTGGATATCGCGTTTCTGGATATCGAGATGCCCGTCATCAAGGGGATCGAACTGGCCAAGCGGCTGAAGGGCATCAACCGCAACATCCGCGTGATCTTCGCCACCGGCTACAGCAATTACGCGCTGGAGGCGTTCGGCGTCGACGCGGTCGATTACGTGATGAAACCCTACGACGCCGCGGCCATCCGCCGCGCCTACGACAAGGCCATGCTCGTTCGCGACGTGCAGGCCGCCGACCGTGTGTTCGTCAAGACGTTCGGCTATTTCGACGTGTTCGTCGACGGCAAATCCGTTTCGTTCAGCAGCGCCAAGTCCAAAGAACTGCTCGCGCTTCTGGTCGACCGCAACGGCGGCGTCGTCAGCACCGAGCAGGCCATCTCGGTCCTGTGGAGCGACCGCGACTATGACGAGACCGTCCAATCGCTCTTCCGCAAGGTGCTCAAAACGCTGCGCACCACGCTCGAGGAGGCGGGCATCAGCAATATCCTCGTCGATAACCGCAACCAGCGCAGCGTCGACAAAAGCCGCTTCAGCTGCGATTATTACGACTTTCTCGACAAAAAGAGCGACGCCCCGCGCTTTTACGGCAAATATATGGAGCAGTACCCCTGGGCGCGCGAAACCGAGACTATGCTCAAGGATATGCACTGACGTTTTCAAAAGAAAAAGCACCGACGGGGTCGGTGCTTTTTTTGTTTGTATACGCGTGTCGCGTTACGCGATCCCCAGCATCTTGCGGATGTAAGTCGTGAAGAGGGTCAGAAACAGCGTGAGCCGATCCAGCAGGGTCGTGCCCTTGGCCTGCAGATTGCCGAGGTTGTCGGTGGCGGCGCCGTAACCGGGAATGACGCCGTGATTGTCGTTGACGTCGTCATCGTCGTAGGCAAAGCCGTACAGCAGCGGCGACGCGACGGCGACCAGCAGATACTCGGCGGGGTTGAACGCGCCGAATTCCGTCTCGGTGCGGGTCTGCAGAGCGGCTGCCTCACCGCTCAATCCGTTGGCGGCGAGCACGGCGTCGGCTGCGTCCGTCAGCAGTCTGCCGTCGGTTGCGGGAAAGATGCGCCGTGCGGCAATGGCGGCCAGGTGCAGCAGCGCGGTCACCTCAGGCGAATCGAGGGTATAGGCCTCCTCGCCCTCATAGTGGGCGGCGACCAGATCGGTCACCAGGTCCCAGCCGTTCGTGCAGGACGTTGCGGGCAGGGTGATGCCGTAACGTTTGCCGACGGCTTCGGCGCTGTCTTCCTCCCCATACAGCGGCATGGCAAGCAGATCGGTCAGACCCGTCACGGCTTTGTCGACCGGCCCGTAGAGCGGCGAACTTGCCTTGATGCCGATCTTTTCCGCCGTGAGCGCAAGTCCCAGGCGATAGCGGATGCCCGCCTTCAAAAAGTCTTTGGCGTAGGTGTTCAGATCCGCGCGCATGGGGGCAAGCTGTGCATCGGTATAGCCGGCACAGGCGGCCGTCAGCGCTTCAAGGTCGATGGCGTGAACGGTCGCCGCGTCGTATCGGATCTCGCCGTCGGTCACATTCACGATGCGGTAACTCAGCGGGTACATCGTCAGCGAGGTTGTTGCAAGGTCATAAATCGGGTTGCCGAGGGGGCTGATGTGCATCGCAGCGTCGCTGCCGTGCTCGTGGCCGGAAAAGACCAGGCGGATGCCCGCGTCGGCAAAGCGGTCCGCGGTCGTCAGATGCTGACGGATGATAAAGTTGTGCGAAAAGATGCGCTGCAGCGGCATGTGATCCAGCAGGGCGTGGTGCATGATCAGGATCGGGTATTTGCCGTCGGCCTTGGCTTGCTTGGCCTGACGGATCGTCCAACTGCGGCGGGCGCTGTCCATATCGTCCTCGGTGGAGGCGGTGTTGGGGTTGGTGTCCAGCGCGATCAGACGGTATTTTTCGTTGAGGTCCGCGGTGTAGGAGCAGGTCTTTTCGTCGACCGTCAGGGCTTCGTCATAGCCGAATTCGCGGTAGATCTCCTTGAATAGGGGACGGTCGGTTGCGGACTCGTCGCTCAGATCGTGGTTGCCGTTGATGACGTAAATCGGCTTTCCCGTCGCGGCTTCAAAATCGCGGAACTTGGCGGCCATGTAGCGGTGCTGGTCGGGGTTGGCGCGGCCGTTGTCGATCAAATCGCCGGTCACGATCACAAAGTCAACGCCGTCGTTTTCGGCGCACTGGTTCAGAAACGCGTCGATGATGAAATCGCTCTCGTCCTCCATTGCGGCGCGGCGGTTGGCGTACCAGAACACCGGGTCGTCAATATCGTGCTCCAGTTCTGCGCGGGGCGGGTTGTAGTGCAGGTCCGACGCCACGGCAAAGCCGAACCCGTCTTCCTGCGCCGATACGCAGAGGGGCAGGGCGGTCACTGTCAGCAGGACCGTCAGCAGAAGAGCAAGCGTTTTTTTCATACCAACACCTTCTTATTATACTTCGTTTTTGCGTTTGCGGCGCACGGCCCGTGCGGCCAGCACGAGCAGCGTCCCAAATGCCGCGCCGACCAGGATGCCGGCAAGGTCCGTCGCCACGTCCGAAAATTCAAACGCGCGCCCGGGGACAAAGATCTGATGCGCCTCGTCCGTCCAGGCGAACAGCCACGCAAGGGCCGTCGCGGCGAAGGGCCGCAGGGCGCGAAAGCGGGCGTTCAGAACGTGCAGCATCCAAAAGCCGAGCGCGGCGAACTCCGCGCCGTGGGCAAAGGTGCGCACCAGACTGTCCGTCAGCGGCAGACCGGTCAGTTTTCGCAGCAGCAGCGTCAGCCACATACTGCCGGAGGCGGAGTCTGTGGCTTCCTGCGCGGACAAATAGAATATAACCCCCATCAGTGCGGCCAGCGCCGCCAGCGAGAGCCAATAGTAGGGAGTTCGGCGTTGTTTCATGTCGTTTCTTCCGTTTCGGGTTCGGTCGGCGCCGCGGTGGGTGCGGGACCGGGATGTGCGTCGCGCGTGCCGCCGCAGAAGTAGGTCAGGCGGTTGCCGTCGGCGGTGTAGATCCCGCTGACGCCGTGGGCGCAGTAGAGAATGTCGGTGGAATAAAACAGCGGCGTGAACACGGCGTCCTCGGCGATTTCTTTTTCGGCCAGTTCCAGATAGCGCGCGGCGTTGACGGCGCTCCGTTTGTCGCTGAACGCTTTCACGGTTTTTTCCAGATTCTCGCTCTCGTAAAAGCACGGCGCTCCGCTCAATCCCTGCAGAAGCGAGCGGGCGGTCTTCAGGTCGGCGTGCAGGGGCAGGACGGCCATCCAGTAATCCTCCGCCTGTTCCACCGCCTCGATCGCCGCGGGGTCGGATGCGTCAAAGGTTTTCAGGTCCACCGCCAGGCGGTCGCCCAAAAACGTCGCCTGATAGTCGATCAGCGCGCGGAACGAATCGGCGAGTTTGTCGGGAACATACAGCGTCAGCCGCTGACGGGCGATCCCCAGTTCCCGCAGCGCCTTGTCCAGCAGCAGCGAGGCCGCCGCGGAATCAAACGTGCGCGTCACCGCGGGCGGCATACAGACCGTGTAGCGGTCGGCCATAAAGAAGTAGGCGGGGGGGATCACGTTCTCGGCTCTGCCGGAGGAGAACGCAGGCAGTTTGACGGTATCAAGATTGAACGAGGTGACCACGGCGCGGCGCAGGTCGGCGTTCTGCAATTCCCATTTGCTCTGGTTGAAGCACAACCCCCACACGGCGGCGAGTTCGGCTTGCGGGTTGGCGGTGTCCGCCCGCGCGAAACTGGTCGTGAGGTACACGTCGTCCACGCCTTTTTTGAATCGCTTGGCGGCCTCTTCCGCGCTTTCGGCAAGCGTCAGCGTGACCGCCGCGTTGCGCACCGACAGGCGCCCGCGGTAGTCGGGGTTAGGCGTCAGCGTCAATTCGCGCCCCTCTTTGACGTCGCCCACGACATAGGGACCGTTAAAGAGCGTGGTGTCGGGGAAGCGTCCGCAACGTTCGCCCATGGCTTTGACAAAGCGTTCGCTGCACGGCAGCAGGGGCAGCGCCGCCAGTTTGTACAGCAGATCGGGATCGGGTTCCGTCAGCGTCAGGCGCAGGGTAAGCGCGCCCTCGGCGGTTGCCGTAACGCCCGCAAGGGTCGTGTCCTCGGCCTCTGTCAATCGCTTGAAACCGTACACGTAATCGGCGGCGGTCACGGCGGGGTCAAACGCGGTCTCGCCGGCGGCGGTCAACAGGCGCTGCGTTTCGTCGGACACGTACCAGCGCGCCTCGGGATTCAGTTCAAAGGTATAGGTCAGCGCGTCGGGGCTGACGGCGTATGAAACGGCGCCCGCCAGATCCAGCGCGCCGCGCGCGTTGAAACAGACCAGCCCTTCAAAGCAGTTGGCGGCGATTATCTGCGAACCGTCTCCCTCCGCTGCGGTCGGATCAAGAGACGACGGCACGCTCCGCACGCTTGCGTGCAGACGCACTTCCTCTTGTTCGGCGGCGCAGGAGGCAAGACCGACCAGCATCGCCGCGCACAGCAGCAGGGCCAGGAACTTTCTCATGCTTTCTTCTCTCTTTCAGCGTGCTTGCAAAAGTCCTTCATCACACAGACCGCGCAGTCCGGTCTGCGGGCAACGCAGACCGCCCGCCCGTGCAGCACGAGCCGGTGGCAAAAATCGTTGCTTTCGTCGGGGGGCAGCAGTTTGCGCAGGGCGGTTTCCACCTTCTGCGGCTCTTTCGTCTTGACAAGCCCCAGCAGGTTGGTGATGCGAATGACGTGGGTGTCGGTCACGACCGCGGGCTTGTGAAACACGTCGCCCACGATCAGGTTGGCGGTCTTTCGTCCCACGCCGGGGAGCTTGGTCAACTCTTCCACCGTGTCGGGCAGACTGCCGTGATATACGTCGCGCACCATTTTCGCCGCGCCGATCAGGTCGCGGGCCTTGCCGTGATAAAAGCCGCAGGAATGGATCAGCCCTTCCACGTCGGCGAGGTCGGCTTCGGCCAGTTCGTTTTCGGTCGGGTATTTGGTGAACAGAGCGGGCGTCACCAGGTTGACGCGCGCGTCGGTACATTGGGCCGACAGGCGGGTGGCGACCAGCAGTTGAAACGGGGTTTTATAGTCCAAGGCGCACAGAGCGTCGGGGTAGGCGGCCTTCATGGCGTCCACCGCGGCCAGGGCGCGCTGTCGATCGGTCAAAGGGAATCCCTCCCGTAAAAGCAATACTTACAATAATTCTATCATTCTATACAATTTATTTCAACAGAAATCGGCGAAATTTATAAATTATATTTTTGTATTGAAAACACGCATTTTGGGGTGTATAATAACTTTGATTATAAGGAGAAATGGGCGTTTACCCGTTTTCCGCAAAGGAGTGGTGCTCTTTATGCTGACAGACCGCCAAGTTGAGCGTATGCTGCGCAAACTGCAGCGGCTTGAAAAAACACTCGATCCGTTTCTGTTCGACAAGGTAGCCGAGGTCACCGGTTTCCGCGCCTTTGAAACGGCCGAATCGCTGTACCGCATTCCCGCCGACCGCAATTTCAAAAAGATTTCCGACGGCGCTCACTGGGGCGGCCGCGGCCACTATTGCTGGTTCAAGGCGAGTTTCCGCGTTCCCAAGGAACTTGACGGCAAAATGCTCTTTCTGCGCCCGCAGATCGGCGGGTATGAATCGCTGCTGTGGGTGAATGGCGAGCCCTTCGGCACCTATTCCACCAAAATCAGTTTTTCGGGCCACGGCAACCATTACAGCGACCTGCTGGTGAAAAAGGCCAAGGCCGGCGAAACGATCGACATTTGCCTCGAGTATTACGCGGGGCACTACTGCAAGGGTACCTCTCCGTTTGACGACGAGCCCGAGAGATGTTACGATTACGTCTTCCACGGCGCCGACGTGTGCGTCAAGAACAAGGTCGTCAACGACTTCTATTTTGACTTGCGCATCCTCAACCAGTTGGCGAACGACCTTCCGCCGGAATCGCCGCGCCGGGGCGAGATTGTGAACGCGCTCTATAACGTGTTCAACACCGTCTATCTGTCGCCCGACGATACCGACCGCGCGACCTTTATCGCCGCCCTGCGCAAGGCGCATCCCTATCTCAAAGAGGCACTCGCCAAAAAGAACGGCGACATTGCCTGCTATGCCGGCCTGATCGGCCATTCGCATATGGATACCGCCTGGCTGTGGCACGTGGACGAGACCGTCAAAAAATGCGCCCGTACCTATTCCAATCAGATCGCGCTGATGGAGGAGTACCCCGAGTATAAATTCGTGCAGAGTTCCTCGCTCCACTCCGCGTTCATCCGCGAGAAATATCCCGAATTGTTCAAGCGGATCCAGGATATGGTCGCCAAGGGCCGTTACGAGCCCAACGGCGGCGTGTGGGTCGAGTGCGACTGCAACATCACCTCCGGCGAATCGATGATCCGCCAGTTCCTGTGGGGGCAGCGCTTCACCCGCAAATATTTCAACTACACGTCCGATTGCTTCTGGCTGCCCGACACGTTCGGCTACAGCGCCGCCATTCCCCAGATCATGAAGGGCTGCGGCGTCAAGTATTTCCTGACGACCAAGATCGACTGGAACGACACCAACCGCTTCCCCTATCAGACCTTCTGGTGGGAGGGTGTGGACGGCACCCGCGTTTTCAGCCACTTCAACAAAACCCATAACTGGCCCGATCCCGACACCCTGATCGACGACGTCGAATCCAAAGACGGCCTGCTTGAAAAAAGCGTTTCGTCCAAGCGGCTGATCTCTTACGGTTACGGCGACGGCGGCGGCGGACCGATGTTCGAAATGATCGAATCCGCCCGCCGTATCAAAGATACCCAGGGCTGCCCGCGTTCCGGCTACACCACGGTCAGCAACTTTATGAAGGACCTGGAAAAGACGGCGGTCAATCCCAGCGTCTACAAGGGCGAGTTGTATCTCGAACTGCACCGCGGCACGCTGACGAATCAGCACCAGATCAAACGCAACAACCGCAAGTGCGAGTTCGCGCTGCGTGACGCCGAGATCTTCACCGTCGACAGCGCCGTCAAGGCGAAAAAGGCGGCCGACAGCGCCCGCATCCACCCGCTGTACCGCACGCTGCTGCAGAACCAGTTCCACGACATTTTGCCCGGCACCTGCATCCCGCGCGCCCATGAGGAATCGCGGGCCGAGACCTTCGGCGTCCTCAAAGAAGCCGCGGCGATCACCAAAGAATTGACCGTCGGCACGGGCCGCAATTCGATCACCGTCACCAACACCCTTTCCTTCGACCGCAGCGACCCGCTGTGCCTGCCGGTCAAAAAGGGCCGTATGCTTGACTGCGACTGCGACCAGCAGCGGTATACCGATCTTGACGGCAACGACTGTCTGCTGGTGAGCGGCGTGACCGTTCCCGCCTTTTCGTCCGTGACCTTCAAACTCAAACAGGGCGAGCCCGCGGGCAAGGCGAAGGTCACCGTCACCGACACCGGTCTGCGCACGCCGTTCGCTTCCGTCCGGTTCGACAAATCCGGCCGCATGACCTCGTTCAAAGACAAAGAGAGCGGCCGCGAACTCTGCGGCAAGGGTTACCCGCTCAACACCTTCCTCGTTGCCGAGGATATTCCCTCTTCGTGGGACAACTGGGACATTGACGCCGATATCGAGGGCAAATTCCGCGATTGCTCCAAACTGCTTTCGCGCAAGGTCGTTTCCGTCGGCCCCGTCGCGGCCGTCATTCGCAGCGAGTACCGACTGACGCCGAAGTCCACGCTGAAACAGGACGTGTTTTTCTTCAGCGCCACCAAAGAGGTGCGTTTCGACACGCTCATGGATTGGAACGACGACCACCGCTTCCTGCGGACCGCGTTCGATACGAGCATCGTCAACGACTTTGTCCGCAGCGAGATCCAGTACGGCTGCGTCAAACGCCCGACCACCCGCAACAACTCGCTGGAAAAGGCCAAGTTCGAGACGGTCAACCACAAGTACACCGACCTCTCCGAGACCCGCTTCGGCGTCGCGCTTCTCAACGACAGCAAGTACGGCATTTCCTGCGAGGGCGGTTCCCTGCGGCTTTCGCTGCACAAGGGCGGCTGCCATCCCGACCACACGGGCGACCACGGCAAGCACCGCACGGTCTATTCGTTCCTGCCCCATACGGGCGACTTCTCCGCCGAGGCGGTCGTCCGTCCGGCATATGAACTGAACGTTCCCTGCGTTGTCAGCAGCGGCGCTTACGCGCTGACCCCGCTGGTGGTACCGGCCGAGAGCAACGTCATCGTCGAGGCCGTCAAACCCTGCGAAGACACGCAGCGCGCCTTTATCGTACGTCTCTATGAGTGCGAGGGTACCTCCACCGCCTGCGCCGTGAAACTGTTCGACGGCGCCAAGAAGGTCGAGGTCACCAATATGCTGGAAGAGACGCTTCAGACCGTTCAGACCGACGGGCCGGTCCTTCGGTTCCGCCCGTTTGAAATCAAAACGCTTAAAATTTATTACTGATATCGGAGGTAGTTTTTCATGAAATCCACGGCAAGAAAATCACTGGCCGCCGTACTGGCGCTGCTGTTATTGCTCGGCACGCTCAGCGTCGGCGCCTTCGCCTCGAACACGGGCTACGAGCCGCTGCGTATTCATTGTACGTTCTACGGCGATTCCAAGACCCAGCGCGGCTTTAACTGGTTTACCGCCAAAGACTGCGACAGCGTCGTGCAGGTCGTCAAGGCGGCCAACTATGGCGGCAGTTTTGACAACGCCGTCGAGTACACCGGTTCCTCTGAGGGCTTTCAGGATTATACCTCCCACAAGGTTGTCGTCACGGGCCTGACCAAGGGGACCACCTACTATTACCGCGTGGGCAGCGCCGACAACAATATCTGGAGCGCCGCCGGCAAGTTCGTCACCGACAACGGCGACGGCAAGTTCTCGTTCCTCGCCATCGCCGACGTGCAGGCCAGTTCGCTTGAAAACTTCCAAAAGGCCGCCGTCGTGATGGATAAGGCGCGCGCCACCGACAAGAATGCCGAGTTCTATATCAACCTCGGCGACTTTGTCAACGACTGCACCAACGACGAGTGGAACTGGTACGGCCAGACCTTTGAAAAGACCAACACCAACCTCACGCTCGCGCCCGTCGCCGGCAACCACGAGGGCAACCCCACCAACAAACTCAACCCCGGCTGGTTTGAAAAGACCTTCTGCCTGCAAAAGGGTGAAAACTCGCTGACCGTCAACGGCGTGTACTATTCGTTCGACTACGGCAACGCGCACTTCACCGTGCTCAATTCCAACGATATGTACCCCATGACCCAGCAGCAGCGCAACTGGTGCGTCAACGACATCAAACAGTCCAACGCCCGCTGGAAGATCCTGCTCCTGCATCGCGCGGCATACTCCGCCGGCAAGAACATCAACAAGCCCGACACGATCGCCATGCGCGACACCATCATCGGCATCGTTGATGAGACCAACGTCGACATCGTTTTCTCCGGCCACGATCATATGTATATGCGCACCAAGCAGGTCAAGGGCGACGCGCCTGTTGAGGTCACCTACAAAGATATGTCCTTCGGCGGCAAGACCTATACCTTCGCGCAGAATCCCGACGGCGCCGTCTATATTCTTCCCTCGACCGCCGGCACCAAGCGCTACACCGTCAACGACAATCCCATCGATCCCATCCGTGAGTGCGCCGAAAAGACCGAGTCCACCCGCGACCTCGGCGGCTGCTTCGCCGACGTCAAGATCGATGGCAGCAAGCTCGTCTACACCGCCTACACCGTCAATGACGAGACCGGCAAGGTCACCAAACTTGACGAGTACGCCATTTACAAATCAAAGAACAGCCCCGACCAGAGCGACGACCATCTTGAAGCGACCGATATTATCGGCTCCCTTGACGGCTCCGTTTCCAATACGTTCTTTGAGATCCTCAAACTGATCATCACCTATCTTACCAAACTGCTTCCGCAGACCATCAAGGGCCTGTTCTGAGCGGCTGTCTTCCGATAAACGAACGACCCCGACGTGTGACGCCGGGGTCGTTTTGTGTTCGCCTGTCAAAATCACCAAAAAACGTCGAAGTTTTTCGTCAACTGCAAAACGCTTCTTTGCTTGCAATCGCGGTGCAGTGTTTTATAATAAAGAGGTAACCAAAATCTTTTTGAAAGAAGGTTTCATTATGACGGATAAGGTTCTCAAAGTCGGTATCATCGGCTGCGGCGGTATTGCCAACGGCAAGCATATGCCCGCGCTGAAAACCGTCCCGGACGTCGAGATGGTCGCGTTCTGCGATATCATCCGCGAGCGGGCGGAAAGGCGGCCAAAGAGTACGGCACGCCCGACGCCAAGGTCTATGAAGATTATAAGGAACTGCTCAAGGACGAGAGCATCGATATCGTGCACGTCTGCACGCCCAACCGCGAGCACAGTTTCATTTCCATCGACGCGCTCGAGGCGGGCAAGCACGTCATGTGCGAAAAGCCCATGGCCAAGACCTATGCCGAGGCGGTCGCTATGTGCGAGGCCGCCGAGCGCACCGGCAAAAAACTGACCATCGGCTATCAGAACCGCCAGACCGCGCAGAACCTTTACGTCAAACAGTGCGCCGAGGACGGCGTTTTCGGCGATATTTACTATGCCAAGGCGCTTGCCATCCGCCGCCGCGCCGTGCCGACCTGGGGCGTGTTCCTCAACGAATATGAGCAGGGCGGCGGTCCGCTGATCGATATCGGCACCCACGCGCTGGATATGACCTTGTGGGTCATGAACAACTACGAGCCCGAAATGGTCGTCGGCCAGACCTTCCGCAAACTGGCGGACGACCCCGCCGGCGAGCAGGGCAACGCCTGGGGCGACTGGGATCCCGACAAGTTCACCGTCGAGGATTCCGCCTTCGGCTTCGTGCGTATGAAGAACGGCGCGCTGATCAACCTGGAAAGCAGCTGGGCCATCAACATTGCCACGCCCGTCGAGGCGGCGTATATGATCGCCGGCACCAAAGCCGGCGCCGACACCGTGGACGGCGCCCGCATCAACTACATCCGCAACAACCGCCAGTGCATCGAGAAGCCCAACCTCAACGCGGGCGGCGCGGCTTTCTTCGAGGGCCAGACCGACGCCGAACCGCACATCATCGAGTGCCATAAGTGGATCAGGGCCATCCGTGAGGATACCGACCCCTGCGTGCTTCCGCGCCAGGCGGCCACCGTCACCCGCATCCTGGAGGGCATTTACAATTCCGCCAAGAGCGGCAAACCCGTCTTCTTTGACGACTGAGGAGGAAATACCAATGAAATTAGGCGTACTGACAAACCTGTTGGGCGACCTTCCGCTGGAAGAAGCCCTCAAGATCTTTACCGGCCTCGGCATCGAAATGGTCGAGATCGGCTGCGGCGGCTACCCGGGCAAGGATCACGCGGACCCCGACGTGCTGCTGAACGACGAGCAGGCGCTTGCCGATTTCAAGGCGCTGCTGAAAAAATACAACGTCGCGATCAGCGCCCTTTCCTGCCACGCCAACCCCGTCCATCCCGACAAGGCGATCGCGCAGCAGTTTGACAGCGATATGCGCAAGGCCGTTCTGTTGGCAGAAAAACTGGGCGTTGACCGCATCAACACCTTCTCCGGCTGCCCCGGCGATTGCGAGAATTCGCGTTACCCCAACTGGGCGATCTGCCCCTGGCCGAACGAGTATCAAAAGATCCTCGACTGGCAGTGGAACGAAGTGCTCATCCCGTATTGGAAAGAGTTTGTCGCGTTTGCCAAAAGTCACGGCGTGACCATGATCGGCCTGGAGATGCATCCCGGCTTCTGCGTCTATAACACCGACACGCTTCTCAAACTCCGTCACGCGGTCGGTCCCGAGATCGGCGCCAACCTCGACCTGTCGCACCTGATGTGGCAGGGGATGGATTCCGCCTCCGTTATCCGTGCCCTCGGCAAAGAGAACGCCATCTTCCATTTCCACGCCAAGGATACCAAGGTCGATCCCGCCAACACCGCCGTTACCGGCGTGCTGGATACCAAACCCTACGGCGACGAGATCAACCGCTCGTGGATCTTCCGCGCCGTCGGCTACGGCCACGACGTGCTCTACTGGCGCGACGTCATCAGCAACCTGCGTATGGTCGGGTACGATTATGCCATTTCCATCGAGCATGAAGACAGTCTTATGAGCCAGAGCGAGGGCCTCAAAAAGGCCGTCGACACGCTCAAACAGGCGCTCATCACCGAGGATATCCACAACCCGCGCTGGTTCTGAGCTGTTTCGGCGCGGCGAAAAAGGGTGTTTTTTGATGAATCTATGCCGCGCCGAAAATGAATTGCGCCTGACGGCGCGTGAATTGACCTTCGGTCATGAATTGCACGTTGTGCGTGAATTGCGCTGCGGGGCATAAAGAGCAATTCAATTCATGGAGCGCAGCGAGAAATCATGGCGAAGCCAAATCATGCCGCACCGCGGCAATTCATGACGGCAAAGCCGTCAATTCATAAACAATACAAGCTGAGAAAAACGATCCGTTTCGATCCTTTCTCTCAGCTTGTTTTTTGTTGCGCAAATACACGCTGCACGTTGGGGCGCTTCCGCGTGCCGGGGATTTTTGCGCCCGTTTGACGGCAAGTTCCAAAAAGATTTGAAAAAATGAAAACCATTCGTGAAATATGCATAAATATACTAAAAATGTGCAGAAACACCCTTGACAAATCTGCATATTCTTGTATAATTGAAACCATCAATTGCGAAAATTGTGAATAAATATGCATTGGAGGAACCGTTTTATGACAAAAGAGGATATCAAGAAAGTCGTGCTGGCCTATTCGGGCGGATTGGATACGTCCATCATCATCCCGTGGTTGAAAGAGAATTACAATAACTGCGAAGTGATCGCCGTTTCCGGCAACGTTGGCCAGGCGGACGAGCTCGACGGCCTGGAGGAAAAGGCCATCGCCACGGGCGCCTCCAAACTCTACGTGCTGGATCTGACCGACGAGTACGTCGACGATTTCATCATCCCGACCATGAAGGCCGGCGCGGTGTACGAAGATTATCTGCTCGGCACCAGCACGGCGCGTCCGTGCATCGCCAAGGGCCTTGTCGAGATCGCGAAAAAAGAGGGCGCGGACGCCATCGTTCACGGCTGTACGGGCAAGGGCAACGATCAGGTGCGTTTCGAACTGGCCATCAAGCACTTCGCGCCCGAAATGCCCATCATCGCCCCCTGGCGCGAATGGGAACTGAAATCGCGCGAGGAAGAGATCGCCTACGCCGAGGCGCACAACGTCCCGCTGAAGATCAACCGCGAGACCAACTATTCCAAAGACAAAAACCTGTGGCACCTCTCGCACGAGGGGCTGGATCTTGAGGACGTCGCCAACGAGCCGCTGTATGAGAAGCCCGGCTTTTTGGAGATGGGCGTTTCGCCGATCGACGCGCCGGACAAGCCGACCTACATCGAACTGACCTTTGAAAAGGGCGTCCCCGTCGCGTACAACGGCCGGGCGATGAGCGCCAAAGAGATCATCCTTGCGCTCAACGAAGTCGGCGGCGCCAACGGCATCGGCCTGCTGGATATCGTCGAAAACCGTCTGGTCGGCATGAAGTGCCGCGGCGTGTACGAAACGCCCGGCGGCACCATCCTCTATTTCGCCCACAAGGCGCTCGAGACCGTCTGCCTTGATAAGATGACCGCTCACGAAAAAGAGCGGCTGGCCATCACCTTTGCCGAGATCGTCTACAACGGCCAGTGGTTCACCCCCTTGCGCGAAGCGCTGTCGGCCTTCGTTGACAAGACGCAGGAGCACGTGACCGGCAAGGTCAAACTCAAACTCTACAAGGGCAACATCATCAAGGCGGGCATTGAAAGCCCCTATTCGCTTTACAGCGAAGAGATCGCCACCTTCGGCGAAAGCGACTATGACCAAAAGGACAGCGCCGGCTTCATCAACCTGTTCGGTCTGCCGATCAAGGTCCAGGCGCTTGTCGA
>CADBON010000074.1 GCA_902796315.1 Oscillospiraceae bacterium
AGTCTCGCCACTCGGACCAACAAAACGGGAAGGGGTTTTTCCCTTCCCGTTTTGTTTTTTTACGCAGAGGGGCGAGACTTGAACGATATCGTCCATCTCGCGGCGGTTCGCCGCAGGCGGAGCCGCGAGGGACATACAAATAGGGGCGCTTGCGAAGCAAGCCGATGGGCGCAGCCCATCGAGTCTCGCCACTCGGACCAACAAAACGGGAAGGGGTTTTTCCCTTCCCGTTTTGTTTTTTTACGCAGAGGGGCGAGACGAATTGTCCGCCGCAGTTATTTATAAACTATTGTTTTTTCCAAAAACGCCGTCATACTGTCTTTGGCGCGTTTCAGCATTGATTCTACGTAAAGCATTTGGTGAAGGAGAATATAATATGACCACTCTATATTTTTTGCCATTAATTCTCACAGACCAAATCCGGTTCTTTTTATCTACAGAACTGTGATATCCATCGTCGCATATTGCATTCATTTGTGATTTTACAAAGTCGCTCGTGTAAATAAGAGTGTCAATCTTTTCATTCTCAGACAACAGTTTGCGAATATCTTTTTGTTTGATATTCATTAATGACTTATCATCGGATTTTTGATCTTTATGATAACATTGCTCAACAATATCAGTAATGCCTATGCCCATTTTTTCAAGTAAGGCTTTTCGCTGATCTACCGCTTCTTTGCTGTTTTCTTTTATCAGTTCTTCAGTTTTTCCGCAGGAAGAAGCATAAACCAACTCCCAAAAACTATTGTCATGAGAGCCATAATAAAAATTAACATCATCTGACGATAGATTGGGCTCTACACCTTCTTGTTTGCAAAAACGATATGGCGGAATTGTTCCAATAATGAGTTTAGTAGCATTATTAGGGATAAAGGGCTCAAATGGGTGAATTGAGATTTTGTTTTCCACAACTTCCATCCTCCTAAATATTGATAATTCAATGGTAGCACACTTTTGTTTTCAAGTAAACAGTTATTTCTTATTAAGCTTTACGGTAATCTCCCCCGCCTTCTTGCAAGCGCGAAATGAATATGCTATACTTTTTATATAATATAGACACGCCGGGGCGTATGCGAAAGGGGCGGAAAAATGGACGGATACGACAACGGCGGACGGCCGGAAAATCAGCCGAAAAAACGGGCTGAAAAGTTGCCCGGGATCGCGTTACTGACCGAGGCGCGGACGATACTGGAAAACCCGGGCTCGCCGAACGGGTACTTCGGCTGGCCGAGCGTCGCCCGTCTGCAGAACGGCGATATCGCCGTGGCCTGCTCGGGCTTTCGCCGCGACCACCTGTGCCCCTTCGGGCAGGCGGTGCTGATGACCGGCAGCGACGACGGTCTCACCTACGGCGCGCCGCGCGCGATCATCAACACGCCGCTGGACGACCGCGACGCGGGCGTGGTGCCCTTCGGCGAAAGCGGCGTGATTGTGACCTCGTTCAACAACACCCGCGCCGCCCAGCGCGAATGGAACCCCGACAAGCCGGACTTTATGGCGTACGTGGATTCGATCACCGACGAGGACGAGGCGCGCTATCTCGGCGCGACGTTCCGCCTGAGCGGCGACGGCGGCGCGACCTTCGGAAAGCTTTTTATCAGCCCCGTCACCTCGCCGCACGGCCCGACCGCCCTGCACGACGGCGGGCTGCTGTGGGTGGGGCGCACCTTTTCCGACGACGAGATCACGCGCATCGAAGCGTGGCGGGTTTTTGAAGACGGCGCGATGGAATACGTCGGCAGGGTCCCGCCCTTTTGCAAAAACGGCGCGCGGGTCGAAGCGAGCGAGCCCCACGTGCTGGAGCTGCCCGACGGCACGCTGCTGTGCCAGTTCCGCGCGGAAGACGACCTGTTCACCACCTGCCAGACGCGCTCGAACGACGGCGGCAAAACGTGGAGCGAGCCCGTGCAGCTGCTTTCGGACTTCGGCGGCGCTCCCCCGCACCTGTACCGCCACTCCTCGGGAGTGTTGATAAGCGCCTACGGCTACCGCTGTGCGCCGTACGGCATCCGGCTGATGCTCAGCGCCGACGGCGGCGAAACGTGGCGGACGGACGTCGTGCTGTGGGACGAAGGTCCCTGCGACGACCTGGGCTACCCCGCTACCGTCGAACGGCGGGACGGCTCGCTGCTGACGGTGTTTTACGCCAAAGATAAAGAGGACGGCCCCGCCGTCATCAAGCAGATCATCTGGAAACTGACGGACGAAATTTGACGGGATAAAACCGCAAACGGAAGGTGATAATGATGCAAACCGCAACGACGGCGCAAAAAGCGCCCGTTCTTGAGACCCTCAACGACAGTATGCGCTTCGCCTCCTCGCGCCGCATTTTTGAGATCGTGCGCGCGGAACTGTACGAAAACGGCGAAACGCGGGAGATCTGGCTGGTGGCGATGCGCGGCACGAATCGCTCGCGTGACCCACGCGACCCGCTGAGTTTGAACACCTGCCTGCAGGCCTTTATGGGCAAGCCCAGCAACTATCTTTACGCGGTGAAACGGGCGATGCTTGCGACGATCCCGCAGGGCGCGCCCGTCGCGCTGGCGGGGCACAGTCTGGGCGGCATGATCGCCCAGCAACTCGCCGCGGACGAAACGATCAACGAGAACTTTGAACTGTTGAACGCGCTCGCCATCGGCTCGCCGTTCGTGCCCGTCAAGGGCCGCGTCTGCCCCCTGCGCCGCTTCGCGGACAGGGCGGATTTCATCCCGTGGCTCGGGTTTTCCGTCAAGGCGAATCTCGTGACCGCCAAGCCCGTATTCGCAAGCAACGGCTATTTCGCCAAGCCCGTTTTGGCGCACACCGATTCGTACCGAAACGCGCCCTCGTGGACGCGGTACGACCCGTTCGGCGAGCCGGACGGCGGCCGCCGCATAACACTGACCGGCTGCGGCGGATGACCGGGCCGACAACCGCAATTGGAACAGGAGAACCCCGTATGAAACGCAAAATACTGATGATAACCGCCGTCTGCATTTGCGTCGCCGCCGCGGCGCTGACCGTTTTTCTGCTGGTACGGCATAACCAAGACCACTATGAAAGGGTGAGCAGTCCCGTGACCGCAACTGTGCAGGAAAAGCCGGCGAGGGAACTCGCCGCAAACGCCGATTTTTACGTCGCGCCGAACGGCAGCGACAAAGCCGACGGCACCTTCGACGCGCCGTTTGCCACCATTGAACGTGCACGCGACGCGGTACGGACGCTGGATAAGACCGGCAAGCACGGCGTCACCGTCGCGGTGCGGGCGGGCGAATACCGCGTGAACACGCTGCTTTTCACCGCCGAAGACGGCGGCACGGCGGACTGCCCCGTGACCTACTGCGCGTACGGGGACGGCGAGGTCGTGCTCAACGGCGGCGTGACGCTGTCGTACAGCGCCTTTGCGCCCGTCAAAGATGAAACGCAGCTCGCCCGTCTTGCCGACGGCGTGCGGGACAAGGTGCTTTGCGCCGACCTCGGCGCGCTCGGCGTGACGGCGGAACAGTACGGCAAGATCTACGCCATCGGCTCATACAATACCGCGGACAAATACGACGGCGACTGGGTGGGCGACATCTACTGCGAACTGTTCGTGGACGACGTGCGCATGACGACCGCCCGCTACCCGAACGGCAAAGACTACCTCTACACCGGCGAGGTGGTGCGCACGGGCCAGGGGAAAGAATCCGACGGCGCGGCCACCGAGGACAAGAGTTGGCCGACCCGCCGCAACCCCGTTTCGGACGTGTACCGTATCGACGAGGCCCTTGCGGAGCGTATCGCGTCGTGGGCGGAGCCGGAAAAGGTGTGGATGTTCGGCTACTGGAAATACGACTGGGCGGACGCTTCCTCGCCGCTGGGTGAGTTCAGCCGCGAGGAGCGTACGCTCTCGCCGAAATTTGTCAGTCTGTACGGCACAAAGACCGACGCGCCGTACTACTTCTTTAACGTGTTTGAAGAACTGGACGCGCCGGGCGAATGGTACCTGGATCGCGAAAAGGGCGTGCTGTACCTCTGCCCGCCGGAGAGTTTCACCGAAAACAGCGTGATCGACCTGTCGCTGACGACGGACAACGTGCTGTGCGCCCAAGGCGCGGACTATCTGACCTTTGACGGCTTTACTGTCAAGGGCACGCGCGGCGACGCGGTGAACCTGACCGGCAACCACAACACGCTGAAAAACTGCCTGATCAAAAACGTGGCGGGCAACGCGGTATTGGTGACCGGCGCCGAAAACACGGTCACGGATAACGAGATCGCCCGTACGGGCAGGGGCGGCGTCAT
>CADBON010000075.1 GCA_902796315.1 Oscillospiraceae bacterium
AATCCCACCGGCAAGATCGAAAAACCCAAACTCCGCAAAATGTACTGCGGCGAAAGTCTCGTCGCGGCACAGAACGAAATCAATCTGTAAGCGTTACGAACCCGAGGTGAAACTATGAAAACGATAATGCTGGGCAACGAAGCAGTTGCCCGCGGCCTGTATGAGGCGGGCTGCCGCGTAGCGTCCAGTTACCCCGGCACCCCCAGTACCGAGGTCACCGAGGAACTTGCCCGCTTTGACGAGATCAAATGCGAGTGGGCGCCCAACGAAAAAGTCGCGTGTGAGGTCGCGTTCGGCGCCGCCGTGCGCGGTGCGCGGTCCGTCTGCGCGATGAAGCACGTCGGTCTGAACGTCGCCGCCGACCCGGTCTTTACCGCATCGTACTGCGGCATCAACGCCGGTATGGTCATCGTCGTTGCCGACGACCCCGGTATGCACTCTTCGCAGAATGAACAGGACAGCCGCAACCACGCCAAAGCATCCAAGATCATGATGCTCGAGCCCGCCGACTCGGACGAGTGCCTGCGTTTCGCAAAACTCGCGTTCACGCTCTCCGAGCGGTTCGATACGCCCGTTTTTCTGCGTCTGACGACCCGTGTCGCCCATTCCCGCAGTCTGGTCGAAACGGGGGAGCGCGTCGATAACGGCCTGAAAGAGTACGTCAAGGAGCCGACCAAGTACGTCATGGCGCCTGCAAACGCCATCGTCAAGCACCCCGTCGTCGAACAGCGCCTCTTGGATCAGCGCGCCTATGCCGAGACCGAAGCGCTTGACGCGGGGCTGAATAAGGTCGAGTACTTCGATAAAAGCATCGGCGTGATCGCCTCCGGCATCTGCTACGATTACGCGCGTGAAGCCCTCGGCGAACGCGCCAGTTACTGCAAGCTCGGCGTGGATTTCCCGCTGGCCGACAACCTTCTCAAAGAGTTCTGCGCCGCCTGCGGCACCGTCTACGTCTTGGAAGAACTCGACGATTTTGTTGAAGAACACTGTAAAGCGCTTGGCCTTGACGTGATCGGCAAGGATAAATTCCCGCGCTGCGGCGAGTATTCGCAGGGGATGATCCGAGAGATCGTGCTCGGCGAAAAGGCGCAGGTTTTGACCGCCGCCGTCGACGTTCCTCCGCGTCCGCCGGCGCTGTGCGCGGGCTGTCCGCATCGCGGCCTGTTTTATGCGCTGAAAAAACTGAAACTGACCGTCATCGGCGACATCGGCTGCTACACGCTGGGCGCTTCCCGCCCACTGGCGACCATCGACACCGTGCTGTGCATGGGCGCAAGCGTGTCGGGGCTGCACGGCCGCAACGTGGCCGACCCCGAGAACGCCAACCGCTGCGTGGCGGTCATCGGCGATTCGACTTTTATGCACAGCGGCATCACCGGCCTTGTGGATATCGCCTACAACGCCAGCAATTCCGTGACGATCATTTTGGATAACAGCATCACCGGTATGACCGGCCACCAGAACAACCCCACCAACGGCAAAAACATCAAGGGCGATCCGGCGCTTGCCGTCGATTTGGAAGCGCTCTGCCACGCCGTCGGTATCGAGCACGTCGCGGTCGTTGACCCCTATGATATCGCGCAGTGCGAGTCCGCCGTGCGTGACGCGCTGGCGCTTCATGCGCCCGCCGTCATCATCTCGCGCCGCCCGTGCGCCCTGCTCAAAACCGTCAAGCATGCCCCGCCGCTGCGCGTGGACCGCGACGCCTGTCGTTCCTGCAAGATGTGCATGCAGATCGGCTGTCCCGCCATCCATATGCGCGACGGCCGTGCCGAAATAGACGCCACACAGTGCCTCGGCTGCAAGATCTGTCAGCAGGTCTGCAAGTTCGGCGCGATCGTCGAGTGAGAAAGGAGCGCGAAGATGAATAAATCGATTATGATCGTCGGCGTCGGCGGGCAGGGGACCCTTCTCGCCAGCCGCATCCTCGGCAACGTTCTGCTGGCCGAGGGATACGACGTCAAACTTTCCGAAGTCCACGGCATGAGTCAGCGCGGCGGTTCCGTCGTCACCTATGTCAAATACGGCGACAAAGTTTGGTCGCCCATCGTCGGCAAAGGCGAGGCAGACCTCCTGCTCGCGTTCGAGCAGTTGGAGGCCGCCCGCTATCTGTCCTACCTCAAGCCGGAGGGCAAGATCGTCGTCAATACGCAAAGAATCGACCCGATGTCCGTTTTGGCGGGCGACGGGGCATATCCCGACGGCGTTCTTGAAGCGCTCGAAGCGGCCGGTGCGGCCGTTCAGCGTGTGGACGCGCTTCCGCTGGCGGTCGAGGCGGGCTCTCCCAAGGCCGTCAACGTCGTGCTGATCGGCGCGATGGCGAAAAACACCGACATCGACAAAGAGAAGTGGCTGGCCGCCGTGCGCGCGTGCGTGCCGCCCAAGTTTGCCGAACTCAACGAACGGGCGTTTATGCTCGGTTATGAAAAAGGGGAATAAGTACTTTTTGGTACGCTTTTTGGCGCCGCGGGGTTGAGGGGCGCTCCAAAGGACAAATCAAGAAATACCGACCGAACGAAGGAAAAACAACCTTTGCTCGGTCGGTATTATTGCTACCTGTTTTTGTGCGCGGGAAACGCATTGTGCCAAGCCAAAAAGGCGATATGTTTTGCATCGTTGCAAAACGCGATATACCTGCTTTGCAGATGCGATATGTCTCGCTTCGCTCGACGCGATAGGATATTTGCCCTCGTTCGCGCAGCGAACATATCGCGTTTTTACATGCCTCGCTTGCGCGAGGATGAAAAAACATATCGCGCACCGTGGGGGCATATCGCTTGCCTGCAGGGCAAATATCGCTGCCGGGTGTTCTTGAAACACCCGGCATTCCCCGCGGCGTTTTTTTGCTCTTTTTTTGCGGCGCGGCATATACTGTCACGGGGGTGAAACTATGGCGCGGGGACTTCGTTTTCGGCGGCGCCGGCGCTTGCTGCCGCTGCGGGCGCGGCACTTTACGTTCCGGCGCGACAGGCGGCGCCTGCTGTACCGCTGCGCGGTCGTGCTGCTGTCGGTCACGCTCGTTCTCGTGCTGGCGGACGTCCGTTTGCGCCCGCTGATTCGCGGCGCGGGGGCACATGCCCTGCGCAACGAGTTGACGCTGCTGCTGGGCGACGCCGTGCGTACCGCCGCCGCTTCGCTTGATTTTTCCGCCTCCGATTTCGTCACGCTCGAACATACCGCCGACGGCGCCGTCTGCGCCGCCGTGGAACGCACCGACGCCGTCAACGCCTTTCGCGCGGCGCTGGCGAAAAGCGCCGCCGAGACCGTCGACCGCTGCGGCGATTTTTCGCTCTCGGTGCCGCTGGGCACCCTGCTCGGCAGTCAGATCTTCAGCGGCATGGGGCCGTCCCTCACCGTCAACGCCGATACCTACGGGTTTGCGCTGACCGACGTCGTCAGCACCTTTGAAAGCGTCGGCATCAACCAGACCGTGCATCGCGTCACCGTCAAAGCGTCGCTGTCCGCGTCCACATTCATCGGCACCTATCACGTTGCCGAAACGGTCGAAAGCAGCGTCCCCGTGGCCGAAACCATCATCGTCGGTCAGGTGCCCCAGACCTACGTGACGGGCGATACCACGCTGAAACTGCCTTGAACCGCAGAAAAAAGCAACAATTCATAATTTTTTTGCTGCTTTCTCTTGTGTTGTTGTGCAAATTGTAGTATACTTATGAGTACAAAAACAGAGGAGGTCTTTCCATGAAAATTCCCGTAGCATTGCAACTCTATTCCGTTCGCGACGATATGGCGAACGATTTTGAAGGCACCCTGCGCGCAGTCGCTGCCATGGGCTACCGCGGCGTTGAGTTCGCGGGGCTGTTCGATCGCACGCCCGCCGAGGTGCGCGCCATTTGCGAAAAGTATTATCTGGCGCCCATCTCCGCCCACGTCGGCATCGGCGACCTTGTGAAAGACCCCGAAGGGGTACTCGGCACCTATCACGCCATCGGCTGCCGTTACGTCGCCATCCCTTCCATCACCCGCGAGATGCTGCCCGGCGGCTCCGAGTTTGCCGAGACACGTGACAATATCGTCAAGATCAGCCGCGTCGCCGCCGATTTGGGGATTACCCTGCAGTACCACAACCACGACTTTGAATTCGAAAACACCGATGACGGCCGTCATAAACTCGACGCGCTGTATGAGAGCGTGCCCGCAGATCTGCTGAAAACGCAGCTCGATCTTTGCTGGGTGCAGGTCGGCGGCGAAGACCCGGCCTCGTATCTGCGCAAGTACACGGGCCGCGCCCCCACCGCCCACTTCAAAGATTACGCCGGCGCCAAGGGCAACGGCCGTCTATACAAACTCATCGACCGCGAGACCGAGGGCGAGGCGTCCACTACCTTTGAACTGCGCCCGCTCGGTGAAGGTTCCATCGACTGGCCGCAGGTCGTCGCCGCCGCGTATGACGCGGGCGTCGAATGGGCGATCGTTGAGCAGGATGAGCCCTCTATGGGCAAAACGCCGCTCGAACTCGCCGAGATCTCGCTGCGCTATCTTGAATCTCTGTAAAACCCGTCACACAAACCGCCCTGCTTCATATCGTGAAGCAGGGCGGTTTTTTGCCGCCCGAAGGAGGATTTTTATGGCAACAAAACCCAACACCCCCGCCATCGAGGGTGCCCGCTGTGTCAACACCGCGTTCCCTGCGGACGCCGTGCCTGCCATGGCGTACGTTTGCTATCAGCTTGACCGCACGGCGTACGCGCCCGACAAGGCGCTGCAAAAAGGCACGCTGTTCACGGTGCTCGACAAACCCTTTCGCGGCAAGGGGATGAGCGAATGACCGACCGTCGCAAACTTTTGGCGCGCCTTTCCGCTTCGCAATTCGCCGCGTGGGAACTGCGAATTTACCTGGACACGCACCCGTGCGACCGCGTCGCGGCCGACCTGTTGGCGCGCTATACGAAAGAGACCGCCGCTCTCAAAGCGGAGTACGAGCGGCAGTACGGCCCGCTGACCGTCGCCAATCCCGAAGAAGCCGACTGGCAGCGCGATCCGTGGCCGTGGGACTATCAGGGGAGTGACGATTGACCAATGTTCACCTATGAAAAGAAACTGCAATACCCGGTCGACATCAAGCGGCCCAACCCGCTGTACGCGCAAATCATTCTTTCGCAGTATGGCGGCCCGGACGGCGAACTCGGCGCCTCCGTCCGCTATCTTTCGCAGCGCTATTCGATGCCGTACCCCGAACTGAAAGCCCTGCTGACCGATATCGGCACCGAAGAACTCGGCCATCTCGAAATGGTCGCCGCCATCGTTCACCAGCTCACGCGCAATCTCACGACGGACGAGATCGAAAAGAGCGGGTTTGCGCCCTATTTCACCGACCACACCGTCGGCGTCTATCCCGCGTCTGCGTCGGGCGTGCCGTTCAACGCCGCGGCGCTTGCCGTCAAGGGCGACGTCATTACCGATCTGCATGAGGATCTCGCCGCCGAACAGAAGGCGCGCACCACCTACGACAACATTCTGCGTCTGGTCGACGATCCCGACGTGCGCGACCCCATTCGCTTTCTGCGCGAGCGCGAGATCGTGCATTATCAGCGCTTCGGTGAAGCGCTGCGCCTTGCCACAGACCGCATGAACAGCAAGAATTATTACGCCGTCAACCCCGCGTTCGATCAATAGTTTGTTCCGCGAACGCACGCCGCCCCGCTGCTTTTGCAGGGGGCGGCGTCTTTCTTACCCGCGCTTGACGGCGTCGATGGCGCTTTTTTCAAGGCGCGATACCTGCGCCTGCGAAATGCCGATCTCTTTCGCGACCTCCGTCTGCGTCAGCCCGTACATATAGCGCAGCGACAATATCTTTTTCTCGCGCTCCGGCAGGTTTTTCAGCGCCTCTTTGAGCGAGATCTCGTTCACCCAATCGCCGTCGCTCTCATCGCCGCCGAGCTGGTCCATCAGATAGATGGTATCCCCGCCGCCGGCGTAGACCGGCTCATAGAACGATACCGGCGACACGATGGCCTCCAGCGCCAGCACCACGTCCGTTTCGGCGATCCCCAGTTCCCGGGCCACTTCCGCCGTGGTGGGGGTGCGGCCCAGTTTGCGGCCCAGCTCCTCTTTCGCCTGCATGGCGTGATAGGCCGTGTCGCGGACCGAACGGCTGACGCGCACGGGATTGTTGTCGCGCAAATGGCGGCGGATCTCCCCGATGATCATCGGCACCGCGTAGGTCGAAAACCGCACGTCCTGCGAAACGTCAAAATTGTCGATGGCCTTCATCAGCCCCACACAGCCCACTTGAAACAGGTCCTCCGGCCCGTCGCCCCGTCCTTCGAATTTCTGAATGACGCTGAGCACCAGCCGCAGGTTGCCCGTGATCAGTTCTTCGCGTGCGGCCATGTCGCCCGCTTTGACCTTTCTCATCAGCGCCGCCTTTTCCTCTTCCGTAAGCAGTTTGAGCGCGGATGTGTCCACGCCGCAAAGTTCCACCCGTTTGAACATGGGACCGCTTCCTTTCCGTCGGGTATGTAGAAGCGGCGCGCCTTTTCAGTATGGCCGTCCCGGCGCGTTTTATACGCCGCTGCCGCCGTTTGCGGAATTGTAAACTTTTCGGCAGAGGGGGGCGGAGGGCCGAAAAAAGCATTGACTTTTCGGTGGGGTATGGTATAATGAAACCAAGCAGACAATCACCGCAAGGAGGATAATTTTATGAAGAAGTTTTTCAAGATTCTCGGCATTATCGCCGCCATCGCAGCTGCCGCTGCCGCCGTGTACGTCGTCGTTCAGAAGATCAAAGCCAAAAACGCTCCGCAGGGCTATGATGAGGACAATTACGTCTCCTGCTCCTGCCTTGACGAAGATTTCCAGTCCGAGACCGTCAAAGAGTAAGTTTTCAAACGTTCGGCTCCGCATTGGGCGCCCTCACTTAGGGATTTACGTGGTTTTTCGCCGCTCTTTTCCGCCCGAACTGCCTATCCGGCAGGGGATATCCGTCAGGATT
>CADBON010000076.1 GCA_902796315.1 Oscillospiraceae bacterium
CGCGTCAATGATGGGGCGGATGCCGATGACCGGATAATCGCCGATGTATCTGTTTTTTGCCATAAAAAGAACCATCCTTTCAAAGCATTGATTACATAGGATATTTCACCATGAGCAAAAATGCTTGCTTGCAAGGGCATTTTTGCGAAGCCGTCAATATCGCAGGTGAGCGGAGCGAACGGCGTCGCAGACGCAAAAACTTGCAAAGCAAGTTTTCTGCGAATATTATACCACAAATTCAAAGCGTTGCAACTGTTCCTTGAAAAATCTCGGGGAATTCTTAAGTTCTTTTGTACGATCGGCGAAGAATTTGTGAAGTTTTTTAAGATTGCTTGCAAGTTAGGGCGGGAATGACTATAATAGACGTGAAAAGGAGGCCAACCCCATGAACAACAAAAAGTTATATAAATCCGTCACCGACAAAAAGATCGCCGGCGTCTGCGGCGGCATTGCCGAATATTTCGGCATCGATTCGACGTGGATCCGTCTCGGCTGGGCGCTGATGATCCTGTTCGCCGGCACGGGCGTGCTGGCCTATATCATCTGCGCCATCGTGATGCCCGACCCGCCCGCGTACGTCGACACGACCTATCAGCAGCCGCCCTATCAGCCCGGCTTTGACCCGAACTATCAGCCCCCGCAGCAGCCGCAGCAGCCCATGGACGGCCAGCCCCCGCAGCAGCCGCAGGCGTGACCCGAACGATGAAGAAAAAACTGACGAAATCCAAAACCGATAAAAAGATCTGCGGCGTGTGCGGCGGTATCGCCGCCCGCCTCGGAGTCGACTCGACGTGGGTGCGGCTCGCGTTTGTTGCCCTGCTCTTACTGGCGGGCGCGGGCGTGTTCGCCAACGCGATCTTTTCCGTCGGCTCCGGCACGGTGATACTGGCGTATTTCCTGCTGGCGCTCGTGATGCCCGACGGCGACGTCGAGGGCGCGCCGCCCCGTCCCGAAGATGCGTCCGCACGCGACGCGAACGGCTTTGCGCCGCCGACCGCTTACAGCGACGCAAAAGAGGCGGACTACACCCCGATCGACGACGGGAAATAACTGAAGAACAAAACGAAAACCCGACCGTGAGGTCGGGTTTTTTGCTTAGTTATTGTTTTTCTATAGTGTCACGCGACACTCGGGAAACCATCAGTCGCATAACTTATAATAACCAAGAGGGCGACTAGAGCGATGCGAACGATTGATATAATCAAGCTCGCCTTACATATTCCGCGGTTATTCGGCTCGTGAAAGTTGTTCAGTCCGATGGCGCTAAGAATGAGACCGATAACCGGTGCGATAAACGAGAAGCAGAGTGCGAAGATTACCAGTGGTCTGCTTCCGCGCGAATCGCGATTGTACGGCTGACCGTACTGCGGCTGATACTGTTGATTGGGCGCCTGTGCGTACGGCTGCTGTGCGTACGGCTGCTGTGCGTACGGTTGCTGTGTGTACGGTTGCTGTGCGTAAGGCTGCTGCGCGTAAGGCTGCTGCGCGTAAGGCTGTTGGCTATAGGTCGGCTGTGCTTGCGACGGGGCACTTTCGGCGGGGCGGCCGCAGTTCTGGCAGACGAGCACGTCGTCCGTCGTGGTGGCGCCGCAGTAGGGGCAGGTTTTCATGGCATTTTCTCCTTGTAATTGGCCGCGCGGTCACATAAAGTTCTCGAAACCCGCGGTCGCAAAGGCGAGCGTGAACAGGATGACGGCCAACACGATGCGGACGATGGAAATGATCAGACCCGCTTTGCACATCGAGCGGTTTTTCGGCTCGTGCAGTTTGTTCAGGCCGACGGCGCCGAGGATGATCCCGATGATCGGCTCCACGAACGCGAGGATGAGGGCGGCGATGGCCAGCCCGTTGCTTTCGGGCGCGGCGGGATAATACGGCTGACCGTACGGCGGCTGATACTGTTGATTGGGGGCCTGCGCGTAGGGCTGTTGTGCGTACGGTTGCTGTGTATAGGGCTGTTGCGCGTACGGCTGCTGCGAATACGGCTGTTGCGCGTACGGCTGCTGCGAATACGGCTGCTGCGCGTAGGGCTGTTGGTCATAGGTCGGCTGTGCTTGCGACGGGGCGCTGTCGGCGGGGCGGCCGCAGTTCGGGCAGATGAGTGTGTCGTCCGTCATAGTGGCGCCGCAGTAGGGGCAGGTTTTCATAGCGTTCTCTCCTTTTCGTTCGGTGGTTGGCGGGCGGTTGCGCCGTCAGATGATCATCAGCACGTCGTCGGTGTTGACGGTGGCGCCCTTGGGGGCGACAACGGCCTTGACCGTGCCGTCGCAGGGCGCGACGATCTCGTTTTCCATCTTCATGGCCTCGAGCACGATGACGGTCTCGCCGGCGGTCACGCTCTCGCCGACGCTCTTTTTCACCGCGACGACGGAGCCGGGCATGGGGGCCTGGATCTTGACGCCGTCGGCGCTGACGCCGGGTGCGGGGGACGGCGCGGGCACGGGCGCGGCCGGGGCGGTCGCGGCGGGCGCCGCGGCATAGACGGGCACCTGTGTGATGCCGGTGACAACGGCGTCGCTCTCGGTGACGTCCACTTCATAGATCTTGCCGTTCAACGTAATATTGTATTTCATCGCTTATTCCTCCACGAGTCTGATGGATTTGAAATCGAGCGTTTCGGGCGTTTGGCCGGTTTTGTAGGCGGTGACGGCCATCAGCACGGCGGCCTCCTGGTCGGTCACGCCGGAAAGTTCGGGCCCGACGCGGCGAATGGAGCGGAAGCAGAGGTCTTCGGGCGCGGCGCCGAGCCGGTCGGCGGTGATCGCCATCAGCACGGCGGCGTCCTCCTCATCCACGCCGTCCAGCGTGACGTAGCCGGGCGTATAGGGTTCGGTAAAGCCCTGCGGCGTGGGGGGTTCTTCCTGCGTGTCGGCGGGCGGTTGGGGCGCGGATGCGGGTTCTTCTTCCGCGGGCGCCTCCTGCCGCTTCTTCTTTCGCGCAAGCAGCGCCAGCAAAACCACGGCGACGGCGGCAAGCGCCAGCCCGGCAATGAGCAGAACCCATCCGAGGTTCAGGGTCGGTTGTGTCGGAAGCATGGCCGCCACCTCACTCTTCCGCGGCGCGGAACTCGTAGTGATAGGTACGGCCGCGCTTTTCTTTGCGGTGTTCGAAATAGGCCTCCGCCTGTCGCGGGAAGGCGATGTACGACAGCACGTCTTCCTCGCTCTCGGCCAGGTCGCCGAGTTCGGCGCGCGCTTTTTCAAGCGCGGGGGGCAGGGTGTCGGCAAAGCGGCCGGTCAGCGGTTGTTCGTCGCCCAAAATCTTGCGGCGCACCTCTTCGTTGATGGCGCCGGGGGCGTGCCCGTATTCGCCTTTCAGGTAGGCGCGCACCTCTTTGCTCACGGTCTTGTAGCGCTCGCCCTCCAGCACGTTGGCGGTGGCCTGCGCCCCGACCATCTGGCTCATGGGGGTGACCAGCGGCGGGTAGCCGAGATCTTCGCGGACTTTCGGGGTCTCGAGCAGTACGTCGTCCAATTTATCGAGTTTGCCCTGCGCGGACAGCTGCGCCACCAGGTTCGAGAGCATGCCGCCCGGCACCTGGTAGATGAGCGCCTTGGTGTCGGTGCCCATGACGTTGGGGTTAAGCTGACCGCTTTCCAGTTCCTGCCGGCGCACGTTTTTGAAAAAGTCGGCGATCTCGTTCAGCGCCGCGCTGTCGAGCTCGACGGGGGAGCCGAGTTCTTTCAGCGCGTAATACAGCGTTTCGGTCGCGGGCTGCGAGGTGCCGCCGCTCAGCGGCGAGATAGCGGTGTCGATCACGTCGACGCCGGCCTCGGCCGCTTTCAGCGCGGTCATATAGGCAAGGCCCGTTGTGCAGTGGGTGTGCAGCACCAGCGGGACCTTGACCGCCTCTTTCAGGGCGGTGACAAGGCGGTACGCCTCGGCGGGGCTGAGAATGCCCGCCATATCTTTGATGGCGATGGTGCCGCAGCCCATTTCCTCAAGCCGCTTCGCAAGCGCCACGTAACTGTCGATGGTGTGGATGGGACTGATCGTGTAGCAGATGGCGCCGGAAGCGAGCGCGCCGTTTTTCAGCGTTTCGTCCACGGCGACTTCAAGATTGCGCACGTCGTTGAGGGCGTCGAAAATGCGAATGACGTCAATGCCGTTTTCGATGCTCTTTTTGACGAAGGCGCGTACCACGTCGTCGGGGTAGTGGTGATAGCCGAGCAGGTTTTGCCCGCGCAGCAGCATTTGCAGTTTGGTGTTCGGGCACGCCCGGCGGATCTGCCGCAGGCGCTCCCAGGGATCCTCGTTCAGGTAGCGCAGACAACTGTCAAAGGTCGCGCCGCCCCAGCACTCGAGCGAGTAATAGCCCGCGCGGTCAAGCGTTTTCAGGATGGGCTCAAACTCGTCGAAGCGCAGCCGCGTCGCGATCAGCGATTGGTTCGCGTCGCGCAGAACGGTTTCGGTGAACTGTACTTTTTGCATAGCACGCTCTCCTCTTTGGTCGGTCGAAGGTGAAATTTGTTTGGAAAAGGGGAGGGAGTCTGAAAAACGTCCCCTCCAATTTTCCCCACTATATCATAGCACAAATCGCGGCCGGTTGCAAGCAAAAACCGCGGAAAGCCGCGGCGTTGTGCAAAATTTCGGCGCACCAACAACGCGCGCCGTCGGGATGGCCCGACGGCGCTGTTTCGTGCGAAGACGCACTATACTATTATATTATATATGCGCGGCGCGTCACTTGCAGAAAACGTGCGCGCCGATGGTGATCGTCACCGGGCGGGAGCGGATCCATTTGTTGCTCGTCTTGGCGGGGTTGTAATAGTACAGCGCGCCGCCGGTGGGGTCCCAGCCGTTCAGCGCGTCCTGCGCCGCCTTGCGCGAGGTCGCGGTCGGCTCTACGCTCCAGTTGCTGTCGGTCACGGCCGAGAAAGCCCCCTTCTGGTACACCACGCCCGCCACCGTGTCCGGGAAGGAGGATGATTCCACGCGGTTGAGCACCACCGCGCCGACCGCCACCTGGCCGGTGTAAGACTCACCGCGGGCCTCCGCCGCGATGACCTTTGCCAGCAGGTAAAAGTCCGACGAGGACGTGCCGCCCGTGTTCGACGAGGAGCCCAAGCCGAGATAGAGCAGCGTCTTCGCCCCGGCTATGCCGTCGGCGGCAATGCCGACCGACTGCTGAAAGCGGCGCACGGCGCTCTGGGTCTTGCTGCCGTAAATACCGTCGACCGCGCCGGCGTAAAAGCCGAGCGATTTCAGTTTGGTTTGAATGCGCCGCACCTCATCCCCGCGTGAGCCGAGACGCGACAGGGTCTCACGCGCGGCGGGGCGGCTGTGCGACAGCGTGCCCAGTCCGCCCGATCCGAACAGCAGCGCCACGCAGATCGCGACGGCGCAGAACTTGCGAAACCCGCCCCCTCGGAACGAACGGCGGAACGCGGACAAGCGGCGACTCATAGCAAAACTCCTTTGCACGGTTTTTCTCTTGGATAGAGTTCGCCGCGATTTGGGTTTTATACATCGTTTTGACAGAGTTTTGAACAGTAAAATTGTGCTTGACCGACACCGAAAACACAAGATATTGTGGGCGCAAAAAAATTCCGAAAAAGTCATAAAAAAGTCGGAAAAAATGCTTGACAAACCGGGAATCGGGTGTTATTATATCAAGGCGCTCGCGAAAAGGGCGACCGAAACGAGAGCGCAACGAACCTTGAAAATTAAACAACAAGAAAGAAAAACCCTTGAGATTTTTTTGAGCGCAAAATATTTGCGAAAGTATCCGGACTTCGAAAGAAGTTTGAGAGCGATAGTCAGTATCGTGAAATGAGCGAAAGACTATCTGAAGAGA
>CADBON010000077.1 GCA_902796315.1 Oscillospiraceae bacterium
GAGATAGTTCTTGTGCCGCGCGATCATGTCCGATATCCTTTCGACGATCTGCTTTGCCTCGCGGTCGGTCTCCTCGTCGTTGTTGCCGAATTTCGGCAGCGATTTCAAATAGTCGCGGAAGATTTCGTACCCACGGAAACCGGCGCGGAGCGCGGGCAGCAGGTTCTTGGCATCGGCGGGATGCTCGCGCAGCAGATGATCCACCGCCACGAAACTGTCGGCCAGTACGCCCAGACCGTGGATCAGACAGCCGCTGCCGTTGTAGGGCGTGCCCTGGTGGACGGCGTCGCGCATATCGTAACCGCTCTCGCGGCCGCCCATAAACGCGCTCAAAAACGGCACGGGCAGGTGCGCCACCGCGCGTGAGGCGCCGTCGGCGGCGTCGCACATCAGCGCGATATAGTGCTCGGCGTTTTTATAAAAATGCTCGCGCAGATGCGGCAGCAGGTCATCCGTCGCGATCTCGGGCGCGTCTTCGATCACCTTGCCGGTCAGCAGCGAACGCCCGGCGTTCAGCGTCAGTTCCAAGATCTTGGGCAGATTCAGCCAACTGTTGGTGGTGTTGCCGTTGTCTTTGCCCATCACGAGCGGTTCCTGACAACCGGCGACGGCGATGTCGGGCAGGTCGCTGTCCGCCACGCCGCGCGCTTTGAGCACGGTGTAAAGCGAATCGTCGTTAAACAGCGACGGCGTCAGCACGCCGGGGGAGAAGAAGAATTTGCCCATCGCCGCGTAAAACTCGTCGGGTGTGTTGCGGTGCAGTTTTGCCGACAGGATCGGCTGCGGCAGGTTCATATCGAAGTAAGCGTCCATCAGGGCGTAACTGCTCTCGTTGGCAAGATCGCTGCCCTGCGCGTCTTTGCCGTCGACCAGCAGGTTTTGCGAGATGGCCCAACTGCGATCGCCCACATTGAAAAAGACGAGAAAATGTTTGAACAGCGCGGCCGCGTCCTCGCGGCTCAGGCCGTCTTTTGCGCGGTAGGGCTCAAAGATGCGGTCGGCGTTGCCGACGGAAAAGGCGTAGGGGTTGGGCGCCTGCTCCAGGCACATGACTTCCCACAGCAGCAGATAACTCTGCAGCGCCTCAAACATCGTTTCGCTCGGGCCGGCGGGCACTTTGCGCAGCGTCGCCGCCATCAGCCGCAGTTCCGCGGCGCGTTCGGGCGGGGCGGTCTTCTCTTGCTCCTCGACAATGGCGGCGTAGCGTTCCGCAAGCGCGACGGCGCTTTCGAGCGTGATCTTCATCGCGGTGAAATTCTCTTTCTTTTCGGCGTCGCTTTCCGCCTCGATTTTTCCGTCAAGTTCGGCAATGAGCGCGTTTAGTCCGACTTTCAGCGCGGGACGAAAATCGGGGATCACGTGCCCCGTCACGGCCTCGACGAAGAACGCCACCTCGGCCGTGTAATCGCCGTATTGGTCGTAAACGGCGTTCAGCGCTTTGACGTAGGCGCTCTGTTCGGCAAAGTGTTTGACGCGGTCGATCCGTTCGCGCGGGAACTCATCGTTTGGCTCAATGTCGTCGTAAATCGCGATGGGGTCGCAGTAGCCCGAGAAGGTTTCTACCTGAAAACTCGGGTTGATCAGCGCGTAACTGCGCGCAAAGGCGTCGGACTGGCTTCCGGCAAAAATCGAATAACGGCTGACGGTCAGCGGCAGTTCACGCAGAATGGCGCGCAACTCGCAGGCGGCGCGCATTTCGGGGCCCATGCCCGCGAATTCCGCCTGCCGGTCGCAGACGATCTCACGCGCCAGAAACCAGCCGTCCAGCCGTTCTTTGGCGCGCTCCTCGCGAAAGCGGCGTTTTGCGTTTTCGGTGACGGTTTGAGCGTTGAGAACTCCGTACATCGTTCTTTCTCCTTTCAGGTGCGCACGACCGTAAGCCCGGCGTCGCGCATGGCAGCCTCGTACCGTTTGCGCACGTCCTCTTGCACAAAGGCGTTGCGCACGGTATAGACCTTGCCGCATTGCGCCCACTTGTCGCGGCCGAATTCGTGATAGAGCAACAGTTCAAAGCGGGCGTGCTGTGTGGGCTGTGTTCGGTAAAAGCGGATAAAGCGCGCGTTGTCCTCTTCCGCGGCGTTGAAACCGCCGATGAGGGGCGTGCGCACGAGCAGATCCGGGTGCCGGGCAAACGCTTCTTTGAGATTCGCCGCGATCACCTCGTTGCCCGTGCCGATCACGGCGCGGTGCTTTTCGCTGTCGTAGTGCTTGAAATCCATGATCAGTTCGTCCACCAGCGGGAACAGTTCCGGCAGACGGGGAGAGGTGCCGTTCGTCTCCAGGCAGGTGTTCAGCCCCGCTTCTTTCAGCGCCGTCAGCGCTTCTTTGAGTCCCTCGAACTGGCAGGTGGCCTCGCCTCCGGTAAAGGTGACGCCGCCCCCGTCAAAGAACATCGGCTTGCTGCGCAGGGCGCGGGCGACGAGATCTTCCGTCGTGACCGCCGCGTCGCCGGGGCGGGCGAAGTCCATCCCCTCGGGGTTGGAACACCACGGGCAGCGCAGGTTGCAGCCGCGCAGGTGGTAGACAAGGCGGTTTCCCGCGCCGTCCTGCGAGTAATTGAAGCCCTTTTGAAATACGTACAGCGCCGTCGCGGCCACCTCCCATTTTTATTCAGTTACAGTATGGACTAAAACAGAGAAAAAGGCAAGGGGTTTGGAACAGTTTTTCTTGCTTTTCTTTTCGAATCGGTCTATACTTGAAAAAAACGGAAGGAGCCGGTCAATGATCACGGAAGAAACGCTGTTTTCGGGCGAACTTTACGACGCGAACGACCCCGAACTGCTCGCCGAGCAGGCCCGCTGTCTGGAAACGCTGTACGCCTTCAACGCCACCCGCCCGACGGAGATCGAGAAGCGCACCGCGTTGCTCAAAACGATGTTTCGCGGTTTGGGGGAGGATTGTTATATCGAGCCGCCGCTGCGCGCCAACTGGGGCGGCAGGCACGTCGTTTTCGGCGCGCGTGTCTACGCCAATTTCAATCTCACGATGGTAGATGACGGCCCCATTACCGTCGGCGATTGCACACTGATCGGCCCCAACGTCACCATTGCCACGGCGGCGCACCCCATCGATTCCGCCCTGCGGGCAAAGGGGTACCAGTACAACCTGCCCGTCGTCATCGGCAAAAACTGCTGGCTCGGCGCGGGCGCTCTGATCATGCCCGGCGTTACGATCGGCGATAACACCGTTGTCGGCGCCGGCAGCGTCGTCACGCGCGATCTGCCCGCCAACGTCGTGGCGGTCGGCGCGCCTTGCCGCGTTCTGCGGGCCATCACCGAAGCCGACCGGGCAAAATTTGCCGGTTCGCCGCTTTCCGAAAACCTATAATAAATCCGAAAAATGCTTGCAATGCAGGTCGAAATTTGCTATACTATACAACATCGAATTTCAGGCACGGAGGTGTCCCCATGAAATGCCCCTACTGTTCGTTTGAAGAAAGCAAGGTTATCGACTCCCGCCCGACCGAGGACGGCGAGCGCATCCGCCGCCGCCGCGAGTGCCTGCAGTGCGGCAAGCGCTTCACCACGTACGAGTACGTTGAAAGCGTGCCCATCGTCGTTATTAAGAAGGACGGCTCGCGTCAGGCCTTTGACCGCGAAAAACTCTTTAAGGTCATCCTGGTCGCCTGCGGCAAACGCCCCGTGCCCGTCGACGTGATCAATCAAATGATCGACGAGATCGAGACCGACATCCAGAACACCAGCCGGCAGGAAGTCGAATCTTCCGTCATCGGCGAACTGGTGATGGAAAAACTCAAGGCCGTCGACGAAGTGGCGTACGTCCGCTTTGCTTCCGTATACCGTCAGTTTACGGATATCGGCACGTTCCAAAAAGAACTCAACAAGCTCATCGACGGCAACTGAGATGAGCTTGTTTTGCTGTCCCGTCTGCGGTTCCCCTTTGGCGGAATCGCCGCGGGCGTATCACTGCCCGAACGGGCACGATTACGACCGGGCCGCCTGCGGGTACGTCAATCTGCTGCAATCGCAGGCGTCCTCCCGTAAACGCCACGGCGACGACCGTCGTATGCTGACGGCGCGCCGTGATTTTCTTGACGGCGGGTTTTACGCGCCCATCCGTGACGAGTTGGCGGCCGCGTTTGCCGCCGCGTCCGTTTCGGCCGCCGTTGACGTTGGCTGCGGTGAGGGCTACTACACCGCGGCGCTCGAGACCGCCTGCGCCGGTATGGCGGGCCTTGACGTCAGTACCGCGGCGCTGCGCTTTGCCGCCCGCCGCCTCTCCCGCACGGCGCTTTGCTGTGCCAGCGCCTTTCATCTGCCGTTTGCGGACGGCTCGCTGGACGCCGTCATCAGCGTGTTCGCACCCTGCGCCTACGCCGAGTTTTTCCGCGTGCTCAAGCCGACGGGCCTGCTGTTCAAAGTTTCGCCCCTGCCCGATCATCTGCACGAATTGCGCGAGGTGCTGTACGAGACGCCCCGCCCCAACAAACCCGAACAGCGCGACGAGGAGCGTTTCGTCTCCCGCAAGCGATCGGAACTGCGCTTTCCCGTGGCGCTGCCGTCGCAGAAAGCGATCGCCGACCTGTTCGCCATGACGCCTTATTGTTACAAAACGCCTGCCGACGGCGAAGCGCGTCTGGCCGCGCTCACTTCGCTCACCGTGACGGCCGCCGTCGCCGTTGAAACTTTCGGAAAGAAGGAATTATGATGACGTACGAAGCCAACTGGCAATCCTTAAATACCCGCCCCGTTCCGCAGTGGTTCGGCGACGCCAAGTTCGGCGTGTTCGTCCATTGGGGGCTGTACAGCATCCCGGCGTACGCCCGCGTGGGCGATTACGCCGAGTGGTACGGCTACTCCTGCAACGGCGACCATCAGGACAACGATTCGCACCGCGATACCTATGCCCACCATCTGAAATACTACGGCAACCGCCCGTACTACGATTTCGTGAACGAGTTTACCGGCAACCGCTTCGATCCCGACCGTTACGCCGAACTGTTTCAAAAGAGCGGCGCGAAGTACATCAACTTCGTTTCCAAGCATCACGACGGCTATTGCCTGTACGCCACGCGCTACGCCCCCGGTCTCAACTCCGTCGAGTGCGCGCCCAAGCGTGACTTTTTGGCGGAACTGCGCGCCGCGATGGAGGGGACGGGGGTGCGCTTCGGCGTCTATCACTCGCTGTACGAGTGGAACCATCCGCTCTATCTTGCCGATCCCGAGCAGTACGCCCTCAAACACCTGATCCCGATGCTGATCGAACTGGTCGAAAACTACCGCCCCGCCACGCTGTTCACCGACGGCGAGTGGGAGCAGACGAGCAAGACCTGGCACTCCGAGGCGTTTTTGCAGTGGCTGTACAACGAGAGCCCGGTGCGTGATTTCATCGTGCCCAACGACCGCTGGGGCAGCGAAACGCGCGGCCACGTCGGCGGCAATTTCACCACCGAATACGGCTTTGTCGGGAATGACACCAGGCCCGACGATTGGAAACCGGACCGCCCCTTTGAAGAATGCCGCGGCATCGGCCGTTCCTTCGGTCTGAACAAAGAAGAGGGTGCGAACGATTATCTCACCCTGCATGAATTACTGACGCTGCTTTGCTCGCTCGTTTCCGAGGGCGGCAATCTGTTGTTGAACATCGGTCCCGACGGCGACGGCACCATCCCGCCCATTATGGAAGAACGTCTGCTCGGCATCGGCCGGTGGCTGGCCGCCAACGGCGACGCGATTTACAGTTCGCATATTTACGCCCCCCATAAACAGGACGGCGTGTGGTACACCGCTCGCGACGGCCGTATTTACGCCATGACCACGACCTTCCCGACGCGCCCGACCGTGTTTTCGGCCCTGCCGTTCGACAGCGTGCACGATGTGCGTCTGCTCGGCTGTGACGCGCCCGTTACCGTCCGCAGCGCCGGCGGCGCCGCCGAACTCTTTGCCGCGAATTGTGTGCCGACCGACTTCCCCGAAGGCGGCATTTACGTCTACGAGGTGAGGTGAGCGCGTGCATCCGTTCCGCCATTTTATGACCGTCACCCGCCACCGCCACGCCGTCTTTCGCCATTGCTGCAAAGCCGGCATCCCGTGGCAGGGCCTGCGGCACGACCTCTCCAAATACGCGCCGACCGAGTTTTGGCCCGGGGCGCGCTATTACCTGGGTACCCGCAGCCCCAACGAGGGGGAACGCCGCGCCGTCGGGTATTCCGTCGCGTGGATGCACCATAAGGGTCGCAACAGGCACCACTTTGAGTATTGGACGGACTATAACCTTGAAACCAGGCGCGTCGAACCCGTGGAGATGCCCGTTCGCTACGTTGCCGAAATGTTCTGCGACCGCATCGCCGCCGGCGAGATATACAACGGCGCCGCCTACAAGCACACCGACCCGCTCGCGTATTACGAGCGTGCGCGGGATCGCCGCGTCATTCACCCGGCCACCGACCGCCTGATTTACGAGTGGCTGACGGTTTTGGCCGAGCAGGGGGAGGACGCCGCCTACGCGACCGTGCGTGAGGCGGTAAAGGCCGACCGCCGCGCCCGCCGTGCAAAGCGAAGCGCGCGCTGATGTTTGTTTACAAACCGTTTCTTTTTTCGGCACCAAAATGTGCTATGATAATACCATCAAGTGATAACAGGTGAGGGTTTTATGAAAAAACTTCCGGTAGTTCTCTGCTGCCTGCTGTTGGTCGGCTCGCTCGCGTTTTTGAGCGGCTGTGAGATCAAATTCAATAACGACGGCCGCGTGACCGCCGTGGCGACTCTGCCCAACGGCGGTATCGCCAACACCACCGCGCCGCCCTATGAGGTGACCGCGCTCGTTGACGTCACCGACGAACACGGCAGCGTGGTCGATACGCAGGCCGTCACGCTTTCGCCGCAGGAGATGATCGCGGGCGAGGACTTTTTCGCGACCGCCGAAACGGCGAACGCCGGCGCTAACGAACAGCGCATGACCGGCAAAGCCGAACAGAATGACCGCGAGGTTCTCAACTCCTCCGAGTTCGCGCTCGAGGGCCGCATGACCGGCGCCGACGGCACAACGTACCAGATCCGTATGGCGCGCCGCGGCAATTACTATTCCGCCCTGTATCAGATGAACGGCACGCCCGTCGGTCTGATCATCGGCGCGGTGAACCTGTATATCGTCAACCCCGAAGAGAAGACCTACTTCCTCATCCCGAAAGCGGCGTTTGCCGATTACGCCGGTGAAGAGGCGCTTGATTCGCTTGCCGATATCGACACCCTTGAGAAAGAGCGCGTTGTCGTCAGCGAAAAGACCGAGACCGTCGACGGCAAAGAGATGAACGTCATCCGCTATCAGAGCGGCAGCGCTGACTATTATTTGGGCAATTCCATTATCAAGACCGTCAATCAGGACGGCTCCGTGCTGTATTACGACAGCGTCAAGCCCGAAGCGTCGCTTGGCCTGTTCGCCCCGCCCGCCGATTACACGATGAAGGCCCTCAATGCCGAGAACGTCGAGGCCTTCGCCGCCAAAGCGGGCGTTACCGAGGCCAATCATGAATAAGGTCGCCGTCGTAACCGGGGGTGCGAAGGGGATCGGCGCCGCCGTCTGCCGCCGTTTGGCTGCGGACGGTTTTTCCGTGGCGGTGCTGTACCGTACCTCACAACAGGAGGCGGAAGCGCTTGCCCGCGAACTCTCCGCCGTGACCGACGCGATCTGCGTGCCGGTCGACGTGACCGACGCCGCTTCCGTCACCGCGGCGTTTGAACAGGTGACCCGGGAACTCGGCCCCGTCTACGCGCTCGTCAACAACGCCGGCGTTGCCGCACAGGAACTGCTGACCGACGTGACCGACGGTGCGTGGAACACGATGATCGAGACCGATCTCGGCAGTGTGTTCCGCTGCTGCCGTGCGGCGCTGTCGCATATGCTTCACAGCCACGACGGGCGCATCGTCAATATCGCCTCCATGTGGGGCGAGATCGGCGGGTCGATGGAAACGCCCTATTCCGCCGCCAAGGCGGGCGTTATCGGTCTGACAAAGGCCCTCGCCAAAGAGGTCGGCCCCTCGGGGATCACGGTCAACGCCGTATCGCCCGGCGTGATCCGTACCGATATGCTCGCCGCCTTTTCGGACGAAACGCTCGCGGAGTTGGCCGCCGAAACGCCCCTGGGCCGCATCGGCGAACCGAACGACGTTGCGGGCGCCGTGTCCTTCCTTCTTTCCGCCGACGCCGCGTTCATTACCGGGGTCGATCTTTCCGTTTCCGGCGGGTTCGTGATTTGACGAAAAACATCTTGACAATCGTTTTGCGCGGTGTTACAATACCCCTATCTTTCATAAATCAAAAGCGTTGATGGAACTAATTGACGTTCCTCTTCCCTACAGAGAGCCGCCGGCTGGTGTAAGGCGGCGGGAACGTTCGTCAAACCTCCTTCCGGAGCTGAATCGCAGAACTCAAAGTAAGCGGTTCCGGCTTGCCCCGTTACCACGGCAGCGGACTTGATCGAGTCCATAGAGCGGGCGCGTAAGCGCTAAGCAGGGTGGTACCACGGAATATTTCGTCCCTGAAGTCATTCGACTTCGGGGCGTTTGTTTTTTATGAAAGAACGCAGAAACGACTTGCAAAAAGGAGCGATGAGTATGAAAACCGTAAAGATTGCCGACGCAACGCTGTGCCGGGAGGACGGCAGTTTCAGTTTTAAAGAACGTATCGAGATTGCCCGTCAGCTGGAACGGCTGAAAGCCGACGCCATTTTGCTGCCCGCCGTTCGTGACGAGCGGACGGACGTGCTGTTGGTTCGCACGGTTTCATCGTTCGTGAAAGAGAGTGTGCTGTCCGTCGCCGCCGGCTTGACGGAGCAGAGCGTCGACCTCGCCGCCGCGGCGCTGTCGAACGCCGCGCACCCCGCCATTCGTATCTCGCTGCCTGTGTCGCCCGTGGGGATGGAGTACACCTGCCATAAAAAAGCGCCCAAGATGTTGGAATGGATCACTGCCGTCGTGACAAAGGCCAAAGCCGTTTGCCCTTCGGTCGAGTTCTGCGCCGAGGACGCCACCCGCGCCGAAGAAGGCTTTCTGGCCCGGGCGATCACCGCCGCCGTTGCGGCCGGCGCGTCGTCCGTAACGCTCTGCGACAGCGCCGCCGAACTGTTGCCCGATGATTTCGCCGTCTTTGTACAAGGCGTGGCCGATACCGCCGGCGTGCCCGTCGGCGTTCGCTGCGATAACCGCAACGGCCTTGCCGCCGCCGAGAGCATTCTCGCCGTGCGCGAAAGCGCCTGCTCCGTCGTCACGTCCGTCGGCGGTGATTTCGCCCCGCTTGAGACCGTCGCCTCCGTACTGAAAAACTGCGGCAGCCGCTACGGGCTCGCAACGGGTCTTCGGGTGACGGAACTGGGCCGCATCATCCGTCAGATCAACTGGATCTTCGACGGCAACAAAAACGCGCACACGGCGCCCCCGACGGAAGAGAATTTCGACAGCATCCGACTGGATAAAAACGACGACCGCGCCGCCGTCGTCGCGGCGGTGTCGCGCATCGGCTACGATCTGTCCGAAGAGGACGTCGGCAAGGTGTACGAGGAATTTCTGCGCGTGGCCGAAAAGAAGAACGTCGGCGCCAAGGAACTGGACGCCATCGTCGCCAGCGTCGCCATGCAGGTGCCGTCTGCCTATAAACTGGTCAGTTACGTCATCAACACCGGCAACGTGCTGAACGCCAGCGCGCAGGTCACCCTGCTCAAGGACGGCGAAGAAAAGCGCGCCATCGAGTTCGGCGACGGCCCCATCGACGCCGCCCTGCACGTCATCGACAAAATCGTCGGCCGCCATTACGAGCTGGACGACTTTCAGATCCAGGCCGTTACCGAGGGGAAAGAGGCCATGGGCGCTACGCTGGTGAAACTGCGCAGCAACGGCAAACTGTATTCCGGCAACGGTATTTCCACCGACATCATCGGCGCCAGCATCCGCGCCTATCTCAACGCCGTCAATAAGATCCTTTACGAGGAGGGCTGAGCATGAAACTCTCGTTTTCCACCAAGGGCTGGCACGGGCTTTCGTTCGCCGCGTTTTGCGACGCCGCGCAGGAGCTCGGGTTCGAGGGGATCGAACTGCATAACGTGCACAACCCTCTGTTCACCGACAAAAACGGCGCTTTTCACGCTTATACCGCGGCCGCGACGCTGCGCGATCTGTACGAGCGCAAACTCAAACTGACCTGCCTTGACGCCGTCTGCGATCTGGGTGACGCCGCTTCCGCCGAGGAAACGGCGGCGGAGATCGAGCGCTGCCTTGATATTGCTTCCAACCTTAAAATCCCGTATATCCGCGTACGCGCAACCGGGCTGACCGACGCTGCTGTCGCGCAGAGCGAGGCCATGCTGACCCGCGTGCTGCCCAACGCCGAAAAAACGGGCGTAACGCTGCTGGTCGAAACCGGCGGCCCCTTTGCCGATACCGCCCGTCTGCGCGAATTGCTCGAGCACTTCGCCTCCGATTACGTTGCCGCCCTCTGGAACGTCGGCGCGGCCTATTTCGGCGCGCACGAAAAGCCCGAAGAGATCATCAAAAACCTCGGCGCGTACGTTCGCCACGTCACCATCAGCGACGGCCGTCAGACCGCGGGCGGCATGGAATATTGCCTGGTCGGCGAGGGCGAACTCCCGCTGGCCGACGTGATGCTTGCCCTGCGTTCGGTCAACTACGACGGTTTTCTTTCGCTGGTGTGGGATCCTTCCTGGCTTCCGGAACTCGCCGATATGGAGATCGTTTTCTCGCATTTCAATACCTATATGAAGCAGTTCGGCTCCACCTCGCGCCGTGAAAAGACGCTTTACTGGAACCGCGCCCATACCGGCCGCTGCGTCTGGAAAAAAGAACTGCTCATTGACGAGACCTTCCCGCAGGTGCTTGACCGTATGGTCGAGGAGTTCCCCGACCAGTACGCCTTCAAGTACACCACCCTTGACTACACGCGCACCTACAGCGAGTTCCGCGACGACGTCGACGAGTTTGCCCGCGTGCTGCTGTCGCTCGGGGTGCGCCGCGGCAGTCACGTCGCGGTGTGGGCGAGCAACGTGCCGCAGTGGTACATCGCGTTTTGGGCGACCGTCAAACTCGGCGCCGTTCTCGTGACGGTCAATACCGCCTACAAGATCCACGAGGTCGAATACCTGCTCAAACAGTCCGACACCCATACGCTGATCATGACTGAGGGCGCCAAAGATACGCGTTACGGCGATATCGTCGCCGAACTCTGTCCAGAACTGGCGTCCACCCGCGCCGGCGAGCCCCTGCACAGCAAGCGCCTGCCGTTCCTGCGCAACGTGATCACCGTCGGCTACCGCATGGCCGGGTGTCTGGAATGGAACGACGCCCTGCTGCGCGCGGCCGACGTGCCTGTCGAGGACGTGTACCGCCTGGCGGCGCTCGTCAACCGCGACGACGTGTGCAATATGCAGTACACCTCCGGTACGACGGGCTTCCCGAAGGGCGTTATGCTCACCCATTACAATATCGTCAATAACGGCAAGTGCATCGGCGACCGTATGGACCTCTCTACCGCCGACCGCATGATGATCCAGGTGCCGATGTTCCATTGCTTCGGCATGGTGCTGGCCATGACCGCCACCATGACCCACGGCGGCACGCTGCTGCCGCTGCCGTACTTTTCGCCGAAGCCGGCGCTTGCCTGCATCCATAACGAGCATATCACGGCGTTCCACGGCGTGCCCACGATGTTTATCGCCATGCTCGAGCATCCCGACTTCCCGAAGACCGACTTTTCGTATATGCGCACGGGCATCATGGCCGGCAGTCCCTGCCCGGTCAGCACGATGCAGGACGTGGTCGAAAAGATGCACATGACCGAGATCACCATCGTCTACGGCCAGACTGAGGCAAGCCCCGGCTGCACCATGAGTTCGACCGACGATTCGATCGAGATCCGCTGCAGCACGGTCGGCCGCCCGCTGCCGGAGATCGAGTGCAAGATCGTCGATCCGGAAACGGGCAAAGATTGCCCCGACAACGTCACGGGCGAGTTTTTGGCGCGCGGCTACAACATTATGAAAGGGTATTACAAGATGCCGCTTGAGACCGCCGCCGCCATCGATGCCGACGGCTGGCTGCACACGGGCGATCTCGCGTGCCGCACGCCCGAGGGCAACTTCCGCATCACCGGCCGATTGAAAGATATGATCATCCGCGGCGGCGAAAACGTTTATCCCAAAGAGATCGAGGAGTATATTTACACCAATCCCAAGGTTTCGGACGTGCAGGTCATCGGCGTGCCGGATGAACAGTACGGCGAGGAGATCATGGCCGTCGTCATTCTCAAAGAGGGCGAAACCATGTCCGAGCAGGAACTCAAGGACTTTGTCGGCGCCGGTATGGCGCGCCACAAGGTGCCGCGGTACGTCGAGTTTGTCGACGCTTTCCCGATGAACGCCGCCGGCAAGATCCTGAAATACCAGATGCGCGCCGACGCCGTCAAAAAACTCGGGCTTGAAAAAGCGGAAAGCACGGTGACCGCCTGATGATCCAGAATCTGTTTGTCACGGACGCCCACTGCCACATCTTTCCCGAAAAGATCGCCGCCCGCGCCGTCGAGGGGACCGACCGGTTTTACGGCATCCGCCTTTCCCACGGCGACGGCACGGTCGCGTCGCTTTTGCGTGAGGGCGTGCAGGGCGGTATCGACCGCTTTGTCGTCCATTCCGTCGCCACCACGCCGAAGCAGGCGACCTCCATCAACCGCTTTATCGCCGGCTGCGTCGGGCAGGCTCCCGACCGGCTGACGGGCCTCGGCACCCTGCACCCCGACAGCGACGACCTGCGCCGCGACGTTGAGGAGATTTTGGCGCTCGGCCTTCACGGCGTGAAACTGCATCCCGATATTCAGGGCTTTCGGGCGGACGACCCGCGCTGTCTGAAAATCTACGACCTGTGCACCGCGTTCGATTTGCCCGTTCTGATGCACACGGGCGACAAACGCTATGACAATTCCAATCCTAATCGCATCCTGCCGCTGTTGGTACGCTACCCGTCGCTGACGCTTGTGGGCGCCCATTTCGGCGGCTGGTCGATATGGGAGGAGGCAAGCCGCGAACTCGCCGGCACGCCGAATCTGTACGTCGATTGCTCGTCGTCCTTTTACGCGCTTGACGACGACGCCATCCGCCGCATTATCGAGCGCTACACGCCCGACCGCGTGCTGTTCGGCAGCGATTACCCGATGTGGGACCCGGCGCAGGAACTTGAGCGGTTCCTCTCGCTCGGCTACTCGCGGGACGAGTACCGCAAAATGCTTTCCGCCAACGCCGCCAAGGTGTTTCGTATAGGTGATGACAATGAACGCGCCTCTTGACGTGACGAACGTCGTGCTGCGCACCGAGCGCCTTGTGCTGCGCGCGTGGCGCGAAGACGACGTTGACGATTTGTACGCGTACGCCCACGTTGACGGGGTCGGTCAGCCCGCTGGTTGGGTGCCGCACCGCGACCGTGACGAATCGCGGCAGGTTTTGCGCGGGTTTATGGACGAAAAGGACGTGTTCGCCCTCGAATATAACGGCCGCGTCGTCGGCTCGCTCAAAGCGGGCCCCGTCAAAGAGAGTGATTGGCCCGAACTCGCCGGGAAAACCTGCAAAGAATTCGGCTACGCCCTCGCCAAGGATTGCTGGGGCAGGGGACTGATGACCGAGGCCGCGACGGCGGCGGTCGACTGGCTGTTTGAGGAGATTTACTGCGACGCTCTGACCGCCTGCTATTACCCCGATAACGCCCGCTCCGCACGGGTGCTTGAAAAGCAGGGCTTCCGGTACGTGCGTACCGCCCGGCACCACACCCGTTTCGATTACGACGCGGACGTTGCGCTCTGCCTTTTGACGCGTGCGGAATGGTCCGCCCGACGCAAAAAGAATTGAAAACGCCCGGCGTTTGTGGTACACTGAAAACAGAATGACGAAAGGAAGGTGCAGCCGATTTCCGTCTGCACCGTTTTTTAGTATGGAAGAGTATATCAATACCGTTCTGCGCCCGTTGCTGCAAGGCGACGGCGGCGAACTGGAAGTTGACCGCGTCGAGGGCGATACGGTCTTTGTCACGCTGCGCGGCGAGTGCTCCAAGTGCGACGTGGCCGACCGCTGTCTTGAATGGTGCAAACAGAAGATCCTGACCGACCGCGGCGAACGCGTCACCTTCGTCGCTACCCGCAAAAAACCGTATTTTTGGGAGAAATAAGATGGCACAGATCAAAGTGGAGCGCCGCTCCCTGCGGCCCGAAGAGTATATCAATCTGCGCTATACGGCGCTGAAAAATCATATTTTTGAAGACGCGCGCGAGATCACGCCCGTGCGCATCCGCAATGCCCGTCAGACCGGCGATACGGCGTTCGCGTTTTACGACGATTGGCACGAACTGAAAAAGGGCGACCTCTGCTACACGCCTGACGGCAGCGTCTTTTTCGAGGCCGACGCCGACGTTTCCGGCTTTGCGGACAAGCCCGTCTTTCTGTATTGGAAAACCTCGTCCGAGGTCATTGTCAAGGTCAACGGCCGCTTTGCGGGCGGCATTGACCCCAACCGCCGCACCGTGCGGCTTGGCGACCTGCCCGCCGACGGCCTGCTGCACTTGGAAATGTACGGTTTCAACCGCTCTAAGCCCGACGACGAGCGCAACCCCGACACCGCCTCCACCCGCGGGTGTCGGCAGGAGTTCGGCGGTCTGTACCTCGTCCACGTCAACGAGGCCGTACAGTCGCTCTGTTACGATCTGGAACTGTTCACCGACGTGATCGGGTCCGACCTCTTTCCCGAAGACTACCGCGCCCTCGTCACCCGCGAGGTCGACCGCGCGCTGGAACTGATCGATTTTGACGACGTTCGCACCGCCGACGTGCAAAAGGCGTCGGCTTATCTTGAAAAGAATCTCTACGCGAACGCCACCTATAAGGGTTCGGGCCGCGTGGCGCTTGTCGGCCATTCCCATCTGGATCTTGCGTACTACTGGCGGCGCGTTCACACCGTGCAAAAGAACCTGCGCACCGTGCTCATCCAACTGCGGCTGATGGACCGCTACCCCGAGTTCCGTTACTGCCACACCCAGCCGTACATATTTGAAACGCTTGAAACCTATTATCCCGACGTGTTTGCGGAACTGCGCGAAAAAATCGCGGCGGGGCAGTTTGAGCCGGTCGGTGCCATGTACGTCGAGCCCGATTGCAACATCCCGTCGGCGGAAAGTCTGATTCGCCAATGTTTGTACGGCCAGCGCTATTACCGCCGGGCGTTCGGCAAAATCGTCGATACCTGCTGGCTGCCCGACGTGTTCGGCAACAGCTGGATCTTGCCGCAGATCCTCAAAAAGAGCGGTGTCGACTACTTCGTCAGCAACAAAATGAGCACCTGGAACGACACCAACCGCTTTCCGCACAACAACTTTATCTGGCGCGGCATCGACGGGACAGAGGTGTACGCCTGCGTGCCGCCCACGCACTTTATCAGCTGGAACGAGCCCTCGCAGGTCGCCGCCAACTGGCAGGCCTATCAGGATAAGAATACCGGCGCCGAAACGCTGCAGATGTTCGGTTACGGCGACGGCGGCAGCGGCGTGACCGAAGAGATGCTGGAACTTGCGCGCCGTTTCAAAAAACTGAGCGTAATGCCCGAAACGCGGCAGGTCTCGGCAAGCGAGTTTTTGAAAGAGAACTTCACCCCCGACCGCGAACTCGCCGTGTGGGACGGCGAACTCTATCTCGAAATGCACCGCGGCGTCACCACGACCAAGGCGGAACTCAAGCGCCGCAACCGCCTGCTCGAAAACAAATTCCGCACAGCGGAACTGCTGGCCGTTCTGCGCCTTGCCGAAGGCGAGCCGTACCCGGCGGAGGAACTGCGCCGTCTGTGGAAACTCTTTTTGATCGATCAGTTTCACGACATTTTACCCGGCAGTCACATCACGCCCGTTTACCGCGATGCGATCCGTGATCTGACCGAAGTCGAGGCGGGGCTTGACGCCCTGATCGGCGGCGGTGAAACGCTGTGGAACCCGCTCGATACCGCCCGCCGCGGCGTGGAATTCCTGCCCGGCGACGGCCGCTTTACGCGCTGCGGCGTGCAGGGCCGTTTCGCCCGCGTGGACTTCGCCCCCCTCGGCGGCGGCACGGCCGAGGCCGCGCGTGACGACGCGTCGTGGTTCTCGTTTGACGGCGGTACCGTCGCAACGTCGCTGCTGACCGCCCGCCTTGCGCCGGACGGCAGTTTCACAAGTCTTGTGCAAAACGGGCGCGAGTACGCAAAACCCGGCTTCAACGCCCTGCATCTGTACGACGACCGCCCCGGCAACTACGACGCGTGGGACATCCTACCCGACTACGCCGACCGCGAGCGAGAGTTGATGCTCACCGAGCCGCTTCACACCGTCGCCGTCGACGGCGATTGCGCCGAGCTTGCCTGCGTGCTGACGACGAAAAAAAGCCGCATCGAGCGCCGTCTGCGCTTCTTCCGGCAGGAGGGGACGGTCGAGGTCGAGCATATCGTCGACTGGCACGAAAGCCACAAACTGCTCAAAGCGCTGTTCCCCGCGAACGTGCTGGCGCGCGAGATCGTCTGCGATACCTCGGCGGGCTTTATCAAACGCCCGCTGACCGCCAACACGAGTTGGGAAAAGGCCAAATTCGAGTTCTGTACGCACAAGTGGTTCGACCTCTCCGAGAGCGACGGCGGCGTGGCGGTGCTCAATCATAGCAAATACGGCGCAGGCGTGACGAAGGGCGTGCCGTCGCTGTCGCTGCTGCGCGCGACCGAACGCCCCGACCCGCAGGCCGACCTCGGCGCCCACGACTTCTGCTATTGCATATACCCGCACGCGGGGGATTTCATCACCGCCCGCGTCAACGAAAAGGCGACCGCTTACAACGCGCCGCTTGTGGGGGTCGGCGCGCTCCCGCAGGTGCCCGCCCTGCTGCGTGAATTTGCGCCGCTGGCTCTGCAAAGCGTCAAACTCGGCGAGGACGGCAGGACCGTCGTTTGCCGCCTGACCGAAACCGACGGCGCCCGCGGCGAACTGCGCCTGTCGCGCCCGGTCCGCGTTCTCGATATGCTTGAGGAAGGCGAGAGCGAAACCGACGTGCTGGTCTATCGGCCCTTCGAGATTTTGACCGTCGGCTTCACGCTCGACTGACACGTATATTACCCAAACAAAAAAGGGAGACGGCACGCACCGTCTCCCTTATTCTATTCGGTTTATACATACGGCAAAAACTTTTTGAACGCCGTCGGCAGTGCGTAGTCGCGGCGGATCTCCTCCGGCGTCGCCCATACAAAACCCTCCGGCTTCGTTTTGCAATCTGCGCGATAGGCGGTCATCTCCCACGTGACGTGGGTGAACACGTGCCGCAGTTCGGCGACCTTGCGGCAGGGGACGGGCGCGACTCCGTGCGCGGCAAAAAACGCGTCGCGCGCTTTTTTCGTCTGCCCCGCAAAGCCGGGGAACTCCCACAGCCCCGCCAGCAGGCCGCCGTCGGGGCGCTTGCACAGCGCATATCGCCCGTTATACGCCAGCAGCAGTACCGTCCGCCTTTCGGTCTTGCGCGCCTTTTGCGCCGCACGGACGGGGAAATCGGTTTCCAGTCCGTCGGCGTGCGCCTTGCACAGCGCGGCGAGCGGGCAGGTCTCGCAGACGGGCTCTGCGTTCGGCAGGCACACGACCTCGCCCAACTCCATCAGCCCCTCCGTCAGCAGCGCGGCCTGTTCGCCGCGCGGGTAGACGTTACGCAGCACCGCTTCCGCCGCGGCTTTTGTCGCGGGCTCGCGCACATCCGCCCTCATTTCCGACAGGCGGGCCAGCACGCGCAGCACGTTGCCGTCGACCGCGGGTTCCGGCTCGCCGTAGGCGATCGAGGCGATCGCCCCGGCCGTATAGGAGCCGATGCCGGGGAGTTTTTGCAGTTCCGCCGCGGTATGCGGCAATTCGCCGTCGTACTGCGTCATGACCGTCTGCGCGGCCTTCTTCAAATTGACGGCGCGGCTGTAATAGCCCAGCCCTTCCCACAGTTTCATCAGGGCGTCGTCAGGGAGCGAGGCAAGTGCGGCGATATCGGGCGCCGCCTGCAAAAACCGCTCGTAATAGGGCAGCGCCGCCCGTATGCGCGTCTGCTGCAGCATGATCTCCGACAGCCAGACGTGATAGGGCGACGGCTCGCGCCGCCACGGCAGGTCGGCGCGGTTCTCGATAAACCACGCCGTCAGCGGCGCGACGGCGTGTGATAGGATTTCCCGCGCGGCGTTCAGTTCGCGCGCGGCGGTGTTTCGTTCGCTCACAGCGTTTTGCGTACCTCATCAACGACGGCGTTCATTTCGTCCATCTTTTTCTCCATATCCTCCACCAGTTTGAACTGCGTGCGGGCGCGCACGAGATTGTGGTCGGGATAGTCGATTTTGAAATAGGTGTCGCCGTTGAGGTAATCACCCAAAAAGCGCATGCCGCACTCCAGCGTCAACAGTTTGCCCGAGAAGGGGAGCAGGTCGATCTCTTTTTCGGTCAGACTTTTGCCCGCCGCGGCAAGATAACCCTCGACAAAGGCGCGGAAGTAGTCGAGACTCAACGAAACCTTCGTCAAGTCTTTCTCGTCCTCGGCGGCGGTGTTGGCGCCGAAACGGATGCTGTCGCCGAAATCATACAGGGCGGAGCCGGGCATGACCGTGTCCAGATCGACCACGCACAGCGCCTTGCGGGTGGCGTTGTCAAACAGCACGTTGTTGAGTTTGGTGTCGTTGTGCGTCACGCGGATGGGGATCTCGCCCCGCGCGATCAGATCGGTCACGACCGAGCAGTCCGCTTTTCGGGCGCGGCAAAACTCGATCTCGGGCTGCGCGTTGTGCGCCCGGCCGGAAACGTTCGCCGCAACCGCCGCTTCAAAGTCGGCAAAGCGGGACGGTGTGTCGTGAAAGTGCGGAATGGTCTCAAACAGCGTGTCGATGGGGTAATCCGCCAGCAGGTTCTGAAACCCGCCGAACGCTTCGCCCGCCGCTTTGAAATCGGCCGTGCCGCTGATTTCGTTCACGGTGTAGGTATCCTCCACGTAATTGTAAAGCCGCCAGCACGAGCCGTCCTCGTCCACAAAGAATTTGCGTCCGGTCTTGGTCGGGTAGACGGTCAGCGTTTCGCGGTCGGGATCGCCGCCGTTTTCTTTGATTTTGTTCCGCAAAAAGGCCGTCACGCCGACGATGTTTTCCATCAGTTCGACCGGCTTTTTGAAGACGTTCGTGTTGATGCGCTGCAGCAGACAGCGCAGCGTGCCGCCTTCCGCCGTGCCGTATTCCACGATGAAGGTATCGTTGATATGCCCCTCGACGATGGGACGGTACCCCTTGTATTCGCCGAAGGCGGGAAAGGCGTTGATGATGGTGATGAGGTTTGTCGAGTTGGTGATACTTGCCATGTCGGTCTCTCCTTATTTCTCAAAGGTCGCAAAGCACGCGGGGTTGTGAAAACCGGGCGGCAGCGTCGTTACGGGGGAAAGGGCGAGGTAATGCGGCACCGCGCAGTCGTCGCCGCATTTATAAAAGTTTGCGCGCACGCTCTCAAAGGTGATCGCTTCGTCGCTCACGCCGTACACCTTGGCGATAAACCGGCGCGAAAGCCGCACGGTCACGCCCCAGCACAGGCCGCCCACACAGTCGCGGAACGACGTAACGCGCGGCGAATAGCCCGTCAGGTCGGCGACAAGGCGGCGCCCCTCCCGGCCTGGGCCGAATTCGCACAAAAACGCGCCCGAAGCGTTGCACTCCACGTTGAGGTATTCCTCCCGCCCGGGCAGGGGCGCGCAAAAGAATTCCAGGCAACTGTCCTTGTACATCGGCTCGTCGCGGCGGGTGTAGGTGACGCGCGGTTCCGCCTCAAAGCACAACAGGCGCGCGGTCAGGTCGTCGCCGACAACGGCGAGTTTCGCCCACGTCGGCGGGCGATAGGGAGGGCTTGCCTCCCAGTGGTATGATTTGAGTTCGCAAAACGGCAGAGCGTCAAATTCGCGCTCGTCCGCGCACCGCGGCAGGGGATAGACCATCAAAACTCACCGTCCTCCGTTAATCCGTTTACGATTTGCTCTTGCATAAACAGGGCCTCCATCGCGACCAGCGTGCGAAACGAGTCGCGGCTTTGCCAGTTGTCGCGGGTGAACAGCCCTTTGGCCGGGCAGCAGAAAACGTTCATATTCCTCGGCAGCAGCGCTTTCGCGAGCAGAAAACTGCGCCGCATGTGGTACTCTGACGTGATCAGCAGCAGATTCTTTACGTTGCTGACGTACTCGAACGAACGCTGCAGCGCCAGCGCGCCGCAGAGCATATTCTCGATGGTGGTCTGCGACGTTTCTTCTTTGATAAGGTCGCTTTCCGGCACGCCGTTGTCGCGGCAGTAGCGGAACATCATTTCCGCCTCGGTCAGCGTTTCGCCGTCCGTTTCCCAAGTCGCGCCGCCGGACAGCACCAGCTTGTCGCACAGTCCTGCCGTGTAGCAGGAAACGGCCTGCGGGGTGCGGTCGGCGTTGGCGTTGCGGTTGCCCAGTACCAGCGCCGCCTGACAGTGCGGCACCCGGTCAAGTTCCGGGTAGCCGAAGACGAGCCGTTCCAACTCGTCGTCGGTGAGTTCATTGAGATTGGCTTCCGATATCTTCATGGGCGCCTCCCGTGATTGGAATCATTCTTATCTTACCATAGTTTTCTTTTTCCGTAAAGCATAGAAATGCAAAAAGCGGGGAGAATAGTCGAAAAGAGTTTTTTCAATTTTTTTTAAAAAACCACTTGACAACCGCAAAAAGATTGTGTACAATGAATTTGCAATAAAGATTGCACGCAATTAAAAATGATTCAACCGAAAGGAGACGATCATCATGTCCGTTTACGAGTATTCCGTCCCGACCGTTTCCGGGGAGGAGAAATCCCTTAAAGAGTATGAGGGCAAGGTCCTTGTCATTGTCAACACCGCCACCGGCTGCGGCTTTACCCCGCAGTATAAGGAACTGGAAGAGATGTATGAAAAATACCACGACAAAGGGTTTGACATCATCGACGTGCCCTGCAACCAGTTCGCCGGCCAGACCCCCGGTACCGACGACGAGATCCACGAGTTCTGCACGCTGAAATACAACACCCGGTTCCCGCAGATGAAAAAGAGCGACGTCAACGGCGAAAACGAACTGCCGCTGTTCACCTATCTCAAGTCCCAGCGTGGGTTTGAGGGCTTCGGCAAAGGCCCCAAGGCGCTTGCGATGGGCGTTTTGCTCAAAAAGATCGACAAAGATTATAAGAACAACCCCGCCATCAAGTGGAACTTCACCAAGTTCGTGGTCGACAGACAGGGCAACGTCGTGGCCCGTTTCGAGCCCACCGCTTCCATGGACGACCTTGACAAGTGCGTCGCCTCGCTTCTGTAAACC